>NZ_JAUJFI010000190.1 GCF_030849505.1 Azospirillum isscasi
CGCGCGCGCGGCGATCCGTTCCCGGTCGTCCTCCCGCAGGCCCGATCCGCGGATGGCCTTCACCGCGCCGGTCAGGGTCACGGGGAAGCGCACGCCCTCCTCGTCGCCGAAGCCCAGCACCTCGATGGCGAAGGGCAGGCGCTCGCCCCGCCGGTCCAGCTCCGCCACCGCGGCGACGGCGGCCAGAACACCCAGGTTCCCGTCATACCGCCCGGCGTTGCGCACCGTGTCGATGTGGGAGCCGATCAGCAAAGCCGGGGCGCCGGGCGTGGTCCCCTCGTAGCGGCCCACCACCGTGCCCGCCGGGTCGATCCGGGCGCTCATCCCGGCCTTGCCCATCCACTCCATCAGCCAGTCCGCAGCGGCCCGGTGCTGGGGCGTCAGGAACAGGCGGGTCAGCACGCCCGGCTCCTCCGTGAAGGCGGCGAACCCGCCCAGCCGCGCCATCAGGTCCGCACCGAACAGCGTCATGGAAGCAGATCCTTCAGGCGCAGCCAGGTGATGCGCTCCACCTGGGCGAGCGCGGTGGCGAACTCCTCCTCCGGGCCGTTGGACAGGCGGGACTCGAACGCCTCCAGAATGTCCGCACGGCTGCGCCCCTTGACCGCCAGGATGAAGGGAAAGCCGAAGCGCGCCTTGTAGGCGCCGTTCAGTTCGGTGAAGCGGACGAACTCCTCCGGCGTGCAGCGGTCCAGCCCGGCGCTCGCCTGCTCCGCCGTGCTGTCGGCGGTCAGTTCGCCGCGCATCGCCAGACGGCCCGCCAGATCGGGGTGGGCGTTCAGCAGCGCCAGCTTCCGGTCACGGTCCGCGGCGCGCAGGACGGCGACCATGGCGGCGTGCAGCCCTTCCGCATCGTCGGGCACATGGCCGGCATCCCAGGCGCCTTCGGCGACCCAGGGCGAATGTTCGAACACGCCGCCGAATCGGGCGACGAAACTTGCGCGGTCCATCTCGCTCGGTCGCATCCCGGCCTTCCTGATCGGTCCCTCGGCACGCAGCATAACCGCAATCGCGCAGGTCCGCTTTTTCGATCCGTTTGAAAGTCTTTCTGCGCAGGTCCCGTTCGGACCGCGCGGCGGTGGGGTATAAGCTTCCTTCGGCATTCCACGGTGAGGAGACGAACCCATGTCCGGACGCGGGCGCCTGACGACTCATGTTCTCGACACGACGCACGGACGGCCCGGCGCCGGGATCGCCGTCACCCTCTACCGCATCGCGGGGGAGCGGCGGGAGCAACTGACCCGGACGCGCACCAACGCCGACGGTCGCTGCGACGCCCCCCTGCTGGCCGGGGCCGACCTGACGCCGGGCGTCTACGAGCTGGTGTTCGAGGCCGGGGACTATTTCCGCGCCTCCGGCCTGGAGATCGCGGAGCCCGCCTTCCTCGACGTGGTGCCGATCCGCTTCGGCATCGCCGATGCGGACCAGCACTATCATGTGCCGCTGCTCGTCTCCCCCTACAGCTACTCCACCTACCGGGGAAGCTGACCGGTCCAGGCGGCCAGCAGGCGGCGCTCCTCCGGCGTGATCCCGGTGACGTTGCCGGGGGGCATCGCGTCGGACAGCGCCGCCCAGACCCGGATCTGCGGGGCGTGGCGGGCGATGGCCTCCGCGCTGTCCAGCGCAAGCCCGCGCGGCGGGACGGCGATGCCCTCCCACACCGGCTGGGCCGCGTGGCACATGGAGCAGCGGGACAGCACCACCTCCTCCACCTGCGCGAATTCCACCCTGGCCGGTGCGGCAGCGGCGTCCGTGACGGTCCGCGTGCCGGCGGCGCTCAGGCCCACGATGACGGCGACCCCCGCGGCGGCCACCGCCCAGGTCCACCAGGGCGACGGCTTGCCGGCGTGGCGGCTGTTGAAGAAGTGGCGGATCGACGCCCCCACCACCAGCACCACCGCCACGATGATCCAGCTGTAGCGCGTGCCGAAGGCCAGCGGGTAGTGGTTGGAGATCATCAGGAAGACCACCGGCAGGGTCAGGTAATTGTTGTGCAGCGACCGCTGCTTCGCCTGTTTGCCCAGCGCCGGGTCGGGCACCTGCCCGGCCTTCATGGCGGCCACGGCCTTGGTCTGGTTGGGGATGATGATGCGGAAGACGTTGGCCGACATGATCGTGCCGATCAGCGCCCCGACATGCAGCATCGCCGCCCGCCCGCTGAAGACATGGCCCAGGCCCCAGGCCACCAGCACCAGGAAGACGAAGCCCGCCGCCGCCAGCTTGCCGTCGTCCTTGCCCAGCGGCGACTTGCACAGCCGGTCGTAGACGTGCCAGCCCAGCCCCAGCGCCCCCAGGCTGAGCAGCACCGCGCCCCACCAGGGAATGTCCAGCACCGCCGGGTCGATCATGTAGAGCGTGGCGCCGTGGTAGTAGAGCACCGACAGCAATGCGAAACCGCTGAGCCAGGTGGCGTAGGCTTCCCATTTGAACCAGGTCAGCTTCTCCGGCAGCTCCGCCGGGGCGACCGTGTATTTCATCATGTTGTAGAAGCCGCCGCCGTGGACCTGCCACGCCTCCCCCGCCACGCCGGGGGGCAGCCCGTCGCGCCGCCGCAGCGACAGGTCCAGGTGGATGAAGTAGAAGCTCGACCCGATCCAGGCGATGGCGGTGACGACGTGCAGCCAGCGCACCAAGACATTGACCCACTCCCAGACGATCGGCTCCATCGCGCTCCGGCCCTCTTCCGTTCGGTGATCCTCACCCTGAACTCTACGGTTGCCGCAGCGCGGCGGGGAAGCGGATGCGTGCACCAGCACTTTCAAAAAAAACGGAAAGATGGGAGGATTCGCCCCTTCATCCTGACCTTCTCTCCGGAGGGGAGAAGGAAAGCCAGGAAAGACTCAGGCGTGGCGCTGCTGGAGAACATGCGGGTGTTCGTGCGGGTGGTGGAGCTGGGCAGCCTGTCCGCCGCCGGGCGCAGCCTGCGCCTGTCGCCCGCCGTGGTCAGCCACCGGCTGCAAAGCCTGGAGGAGCATCTGAACGCCCGCCTGCTGAACCGCACCACCCGGCAGGTGCAGTTCACCGAGGCCGGAAAGGTCTTCTTCGAACATTGCCTGGAGGTGCTGGAGGCGGCGGAGCGGGCGGAGAGCAGCGTCGGCGCCATCGGCGGGGCACCGGTGGGCAGCCTGCGGGTGACGGCGCCGCTTGGCTTCGGGCGGCGCATCCTGGCCCCGATGGTGCCGCGCTTCCGCGCCGCCTATCCCCAGGTGGACGTGCGGCTGCGCCTGTCCGACCATCTGCTGGACCTGCTGCGCGAGGCGACCGACGTCGCCATCCGCATGGCGCCGCTGAAGGATTCCAGCTTCGTCGCGCGCAGGATCGCCGACCTGCCGCGGGTGCTCTGCGCCGCCCCGTCCTACCTGGAGCGGCGGGGGGCGCCGGCCCGGCCCGAGGATCTGCTGGCCCACCACTGCCTGCTGCTGCGCTTTCCCGGCTCGCAGCAGTTCCAGTGGACGCTGAACACCCCGCAAGGCCCGATGACCCTGCCGGTGTCCGGCCAGTTCGACGCCGACGACGGCGACGTGCTGACCGGCTGGGCGCTGGCCGGGGAAGGGATCGTGCTGAAGCCGCTGTGGGAGGTGGCCGAGCATCTGCGCCGCGGGGACCTGCGCGTCGTCCTGCCGCACTGCCCGCCGGAGCCGGTGACGCTGGCCGTGCTCTACCCCCACCGCAATCTGCTGCCCGCGAAGATCCGCGTCTTCATCGACTTCTTCGCGGAGCAGGTGCGCGCCGCCCTGGCCCAAACGGAACCGGCGGGAGCGGAGCGGAATGCCGTTTCCTGACCGTTCCTGCTTTTTCCCCGCCGTTCCAGGCGCGTGCTATGATGCCGCCACGCCGCGCGGCGGGGTTCGCCGCAGGGAAGGACGAGAATGACCGCACAGCCGCCCGCCAAGCCGATTCCGCCGAAGCCCGCCAAGCCCGTCCGCAAGAAAACCCGCCGCGCCACCCAGCGGCTGACCATGACGGACGTGGCCGACGCCGCCGGCGTGTCACCCAGCACCGTCTCGCTCTACCTGCGCAAGCCCGAGGCGGTGTCGGAGGAGCTGGCGACCCGCGTGCGGACGGTGATCGACCAGCTCGGCTATGTGCCCAACCTCGTGGCGGGCAGCCTCGCCGCGGCGAAGAGCCGGACGGTGGGCGTCATCCTGCCCTCCATCACCAACTCCTTCTTCGCCGAGACCTACAACACGCTGCAAAGCGCCTTCCAGACCGCCCATTACCAGACCCTGCTGGGCGTCAGCGAGTTCGATCCGGAGCGGGAGGAGGAGCTGATCCGCGCCTTCCTCGCCTGGTCGCCCGCGGCGGTGGTGGTCACCGGCCTGCACCACACCGAACGGACGCGCGCCATGCTGCGTTCCTCCGGCGTGCCGGTGGTGGAGATGTGGGACATCCCGTCCGCCCAGACCCCGGCGGTGGACATGACGGTCGGCTTCTCCCACTTCGAGGTCGGGCGGCGGCAGGCCGCCCATCTCTACGACCAGGGCAGCCGCAAGGTCGCCTACATCGGCGCCGCCGTGCACCAGGACATGCGCGTGCGCAGCCGCACCGACGGCTATGAGGACGAGGTGCGCCGCCGCGGCCTGCACGAGCCCATCGCCTTCACCGCCCCCGACACCGCCTCCACCCCCGTCGGCATCTGGCTGATCGACGAGGTGTTCGCCCTGCACCCGGACATCGACGGGGTGGTCTGCTCCAACGACGCCATGGCGCTGGGCGTGCTGTTCGAGGCGAACCGCCGCGGGCTGAGCGTGCCGGAGGATCTGGCGGTGATCGGCTTCGGCGACCTGACCTTCAGCGCCGCCTGCCTGCCGCCGCTGTCCACCGTCCGCCCGCCGCAGCGGGAGATCGGGGAACTGGCCGCCGGCCAGATCCTGGCCCGGCTGAACGGCACGACGGTGGCCCAGCCGCACCACGGGCTGGACTGCGAACTGGTCGTCCGCGACAGCACCCGCCCGGACGCCGCGGTGCGGGTGGAACGGCAGGAAGCGGGCTGATCCTGTTCTGAGGAACAGGTCCCGAGATTGTCCCTGGTCCACCTTTCGTTCTCCTGCTTCCTTCCGCTCCATCATGGTCAACACACCGGAATAGGGCGATGGACGGAGTTGCGGTGATCCGCGCCGCCCTGCCGACTCTGCCGGACACGCCCGGCGTCTACCGGATGATCGGGGCGGACGGGCGCATCCTGTATGTCGGCAAGGCGAAGAATTTGAAACGCCGGGTGGCCAGCTACACCCGAACGGACGGGCTGCCCAACCGCACCCGCCGCATGGTCGCGCTGACCCGTTCCATGGAGTTCGTCACCACCCACACGGAGGCCGAGGCGCTGCTGCTGGAGGCGAACCTGATCCGCCGCCTGCTGCCGCCCTTCAACGTCCTGGTGAAGGACGACCGGTCCTTCTCCTACATCACGTTGAGCGAGGGTCATGGCCAGGGAGCCGATTTTCCCCGCCTGATGCAGCACCGCGGCAGCGCCGACCGGCATGGCCGGAAGCGCGACCTGTTCGGCCCCTACGCCTCCCCCGCCCTGGTCGGCATGACCATCGCGGCGTTGCAGCGCGCCTTCCTGCTGCGCAGTTGCGACGACGCCACCTTCACCGCGCGCACGCGGCCCTGCCTTCAGCACCAGATCAAGCGCTGCTCCGCCCCCTGCGTCGGGCGCGTCTCGGCGGAGGAGTACGCCGCCCAGATGCAGGGCGTGCGCGACGTGCTGTCCGGGCGCAGCGCCGCCGTCCAGGCGGCGTTCGCCCGCCACATGACGGACTGCTCCGACCGGCTGGCCTACGAGGACGCCGCCCGCTGGCGCGACCGCATCCGCGCCCTGACCGCCCTGCAAAGCCGCCAGGACATCAATCTGGAAGGCGTTCTGGAGGACGCCGACGTGCTGGCCGTTCATGCCGAGGGCGGGACCGCCTGCGTCCAGGCTTTCTTCTTCCGCGGCGGGCGCAACCAGGGGACCCGCGCCTTCTTCCCCCGGCATGACGGGGAGGAGGACGCCGCCGCCATCCTCGCCGCCTTCGCCGCCCAGCTCTACGAAGGAACGCCGCCGCCCCGCCACCTGCTGCTGAGCCACGACATCCCGGAGCGCGCCCTGCTGGCCGAGGCGCTGACGCTGGCCGCCGGGCGGCGGGTGGAGGTCGAGGTTCCCCAGCGCGGCCCCAAGCGCCGCGTCGTCGAGCACGCCCTGACCAACGCGCGGGAGGCCCACGGGCGCCGCATGGCCGAGCGGTCCGCGCAAGGGAAGCTGCTGGCCGGGGTGGCGCGCGTCTTCGGCTTGGCCGGAACGCCGGCCCGTATCGAAATCTACGACAACTCGCACATCCAGGGCGCCTTCCCGGTCGGCGCGATGGTGGTCGCCGGGCCGGAGGGCATCCAGCGCAACGCTTGCCGCCGCTTCCACATCAAGGACCCGGCGGCGGCGGGGGACGACTGCGCCATGCTGCGCGAGGTGCTGACCCGCCGTTTCGGACGCGCGCTGCGCGAGGACCCGCAGCGCAGCGGCGGGCAATGGCCCGATCTGGTGCTGATCGACGGGGGCTTGGGCCAATTGAACGCCGCCCGCGCGGTGCTGGACGGGCTGGGCGTCGCGGGCGTGCCGCTGGCCGCCATCGCCAAGGGGCCGGACCGCGACGCCGGGCGCGAGCGCTTCTTCCTGCCGGACCGCGAGCCCTTCCGGCTGGAGCCCAACGACCCCGTTCTGTACTTCCTGCAACGGCTGCGCGACGAGGCCCACCGGACGGCCATCGACGCCCACCGCACCCGCCGGCTGAAGGCGATGGACCACACGCGCATCGACGGCATCCCCGGCGTCGGCCCGTCCCGCAAGAAGGCCCTGCTGCACCATTTCGGCAGCTCCACCGCGGTGGCTTCGGCGGGGTTGAAGGATCTGGAGGCCACCCCCGGCATCAGCGCGGCGCTGGCCCGGCGGGTGTACGAGCATTTTCACGGGTGACGCCGCTGGCCCCCACCCTGGCCCTCCCCCGCTATCGCAGGGGAGGAGGAAAACTCCCCCGGATTGTTCCGCCCGAATTATTCCGCCAGAATTATTCCAGGGACACCGATGCAACCGCCGCCGGTCAGTCCTGCGTTTGCGCCGTCTTTGGTTAGCCTTTCCTTAACCCGGCGGGATCATGGTCCGCCCACCGCAAACAGAGCATGCACACAGGGCGCCTGACCATGGGCCAGAAGATCATCAAGTTCTCCGACAAGAACGGCTACCGCGACGTCGAGCTGGACAGCCTGCCGCGCAACGTGCGCGCCGCCGTCACCGACATGGCCGCGAAGAATCCCGTCGCCAGCATCATCGTGGACCAGACGGGCATGCTGTACCGGATTCACCTGACCGAGCCGGCGAACGTCTATCTGGACGTGCTCTCGGTCGCCTGAACCGGGGCGCCGTCCCGGACGGGCCGGACATAAGGCAGCGGACACACGGCGGCGCACCCGATGCGCCGCCGTTTCCATTTCAGCGTGGCCTCATTCCGGCAGGACGCTGGCGGTGCGGTCCAGCGTCTCGCGGGGAACCGTCGAACCGAAGCCCGACAGGATCGCGCGGGCGTGCCCCGGCGCCAGTCCCGTCATGCGGGCCAGATCACCGGCGTCCAGCCCCTGCCTCTCGGCGGCGTGGCGGATGCGGGTGATGGCGTCGCGTTTCTCCATACGGTCCATGGCGCTGCTCCGGGTGCGGAGGTGGTTGTTCATGCGAGTCCTCCTGTGCAAACGGTCGGAGGGAAAAGCGGGGCTGCGGCGCTTCAGTGCGGACGGCCTTCCAGGCGGCGCAGCGCGCGGTCGAGCATGGTCAGCGGCATCATGAAGACGGTGCCGCCCAGAACCGCCCGGACATCCTCGATGTCCAGGCCGGTCGCCGCGGCGACACCGCGTTCGTCCAGCCCGCGGTCTTCCGCGATCACGGCGATCCAGCCCGCCAGCGTGCGGGCCTGGGCCATACGGGCCGGGTCGGCCAGGGAATGAGGACGCGCCGATGAGCTGCGGCCCCATCGGTCCGCAAGGGGGTCCGCAAGGTTGGTCGGGGTCAGCATGGGCTCCTCCCAAAGAGCATCGGCCGGAATTTCGCGGCCTTCTTTTTCGGGCTATGGTGCGCTTCCTCCGTCCCGCGCACAATCCACCCATCGGCTTAATGCCCTTCGCCCGATGCCCCCTGGCAAAAGGTTCTGCGACGAAACGTCCCGATTCTCACCCTCCGGCCCAGCGGCGGGTCGGTCCCGTGTCCACATGGACGAAGTTCCGCGCCGCGTAGCAGCCGGCCCCGCCGTCGCCGAAGGACAGGGCGCAGCGGTACAGGTCCACGGCGCGCCGCCCTTGCAGGCGCAGATCCACCGCCCGCCCTTCCAGATGCAAGCTGCCCGTCGCCGCCCCCTCCACATGGCGGTTGGTTTCCCGGGAGCGGAAGGCGGACAGCACCTCGAACGGGTGCGGGCTGTCCAGCTTCTCCTGCATCTCCGACAGCCGGTTCAGCAAGGCAAGGTCGATGCGGCGGCAAATGTCGCCGTTGTGGTCGCGCAGAACCCAGTCGATGCGGGCCATCGCCTCCGTCACCGGGCGCCCCTCCGCCCAATAGACCCCCTCGAAGCCCTCCCCCGTCTGACGGTTGAAGAGGCGCAAGGTCCGTTCCGGGGCCGGTTCCCACGCCGCGGCGGGGCGGCTGTCGCAGACGCCGAAGGCCACCGCGGCCCCCAGACCCAGGATGCCCCGGCGCGACAACCCCGCCGTGGGCGGGTCCATCCGGGACCCGTGCAGTGACGTGTGAAGGGGGCGGAAAGAACCGTTCAGCGAAGACAGGAAAGGCATGGAACCACCGGTGCGTTGCGTGACCGAAACCGAAACAGGAAAAGCCGGGACATGTCGGCACGTCCTAACGACGCCGGGGGCGCGCGTCGGTGAAGCGGGCGTGCCGAAGGGGGGTGGGGAAGCCATGAGTCCGCTGTCCGGCGGCGGGAAAACCGGTGAGCCCGCCGGCAGTTCCGCCAGGGCAGGTAGCATACGGTAGTTTACGCCCCGTTCGGCGGGGGGTCCCCTCACCGCCTTCGGGTGAAGACCCCCTCCTAACGAACAGAGAGGCGGACGGACTTCGGGAATAGGGACCGGCATAAAAGCACAGGGTCGATGGACATCAGTTTTTTCCAATGAAAGAATGCCGCCAAAGCATCGACCCACCTATTTTGAGAAAGACCATGCGATGTCTTTCTCGCTCTCCGGGAGATGTCGAAAATGACCGAAGAAACGCCACCCGCGCAGGAACGGGCATTGGATGACCATGCCGTCAGGGCACAGCTTGAGCGGATTCTTGCCAGCGATCATTTCGACGCATCGGACCGGAACCGCCGATTCCTGCGCTATGTGGTCGAAGAATGCCTGGAGGGGCGGGCGCCGCAGATCAAGGCCTATTGCATCGCCGTCAGCGTCTTCAACCGCGAGCCCAGCTTCGACCCGCAATCCGACCCCATCGTGCGGCTGGAGGCCGGGCGGCTGCGCCGCAGCCTCGAACATTACTACCTGACCGCGGGGCGCAACGACCCGATCCGCATCGTCGTGCCGAAGGGCGGCTACGCTCCCCGCTTCGAACGGATGGCGGACGACCCCGCCCCCGACCGCGACCAACACCCCGCTGGCCACCCCGCTAGCCACCCCGCCGGCCATCCCGCCCCCGCGCCGGACGCGCCGCCGCCGCACCCCTTCCCCACG
>NZ_JAUJFI010000191.1:0-3268 GCF_030849505.1 Azospirillum isscasi
GGCTGCGGGGCAACCGCGGCGGCGGCGGGCGGGCGCGGACCGGAGGGCGTGGCGCCGTCGCCGCCCAGCCAGCGCGACACCAGGATGTAGGACACCTGAAGCTCCTCCGCGATGCGGCGGTAGCTCCAGCCCTGGGCGCGCAGCCGTTCAGCCATGCGCTGGCGGTCCGGCTCCTCGCTGGGCATCGCCGGGCGCGTGGGCAGGGAGGATGCGGGGCCGCCCCCCTCCGCGGGGGTCGCGACGACGATCACATCCTTCAGTTTCTGGTCGGCCATCGGGTCTCCGCCGTCCTGCGCGCAGGGCGTTCCTTCCGGCCATGGTCGCTGCGTTCAGGGGCGTTGTCGATTGCCGACAGGTCCCGGTTGAAGCAGTCTGCGCCGCAACGGCGCCGCTCCGGTCAGGTCAGGTCCTGGATGTGCTCGACATAGCCGGACAGGGCGGCGATCCCCTGCTCGGTCAGTTCGACGAAGACGCGGCGCCCGTCCTTGTCGTCGGCGATCCGGCGCACCAGCCCGCGGTCGTTCAGTTCGGAAATGCGCCGCAGCGCCGTCGTCTGCGCCACGCCCGAGGCCATGCACAGCGACGACACGGAAATGCGCCGCCCGCGCAGATGGTTGGCCATCAGATCCAGCAGCATGTCCCAGCAGGGGTCCTCGAACAGCCCCTTGGGGAAGAATTTGTCGCGGGCCACGCGGGACTGCTGGAGCGCCTTCAGCACGGCCAACCGCCGGTTCTCCCCCGCCGCCGCGGGCGCGGAGGAGGGAGCGGGCGGCGCGGCATGAGCAACCGCCGGCGGGCCTTCCCGCAGCGCCTTCACCGCTTCGATCAAAGCGAGGCCGTGGCGGTAGGCGTCCTCCAGCGCGCCGTGCAACTCGCCGCTGCCCGCGGGCGCGGGCGGGGCGGGCAGGGGCTCCGCCGCCTGATGGGCCGCCTGATGGGCCGCCAGGGCGCGGGCCAGCGCGCCGTGGAGCTGGCTGCCGTCCTGCGGGTCGCTGACGAAGTCCGCCGCCCGCAGATGCATGGCGCGGACGACATCCGCCGCCGTGGCGTCGGGGGCGACGACGATGACCTGGAGATGCCGCCGCACGCTCTTGCGCATCCGCTCGACCAGCGCCAGACCGTCGAAATGGGGCAGGGCCAGCTCCACCGCCACGATGCCGATGCTGCCGTCCGCCTCCAGCGTGTCGAGCGCTGCGATGGGGTCGTGGGTCACATGGATGCGGTGGCCGTTGCGTTCGAAGGCGTCGTGCATGCCGATGCCCAGCGCGCGGTCGGCGCAGGCGATCAGGATGGACGTCGCCGAAACATGAAGGCCGGCGCTGGTCTGGACCGGACGCACCGGCCACGCCAAGGGTCGCTCCAACTCGATCCGCATCGAAGCCCTTCCCGCTGGGTGCATGGATTGCTGTGCTTATGGATTACCACGCAAAGCAAACCATCATGGATGCAATCATGGTCCAAAATAGAGCGATCCGAATGCGAATCAAAATTCCATAAAATTTAGAAGGCTTGGGCTGAAAGGCGTAAATTTCGAAGATTTGGCTTCATCAGTTCTTCGTCAGATGAGTGAATTCCTGAAGAATGCTCTCCATGGTTGAGGTGAATGCGGGGGTGATCCGCACCCGGCGTGGTCGGGCCGGAGCGGAGCCATGTCGTCGGGGACTTCTCCAGACTGGACCCGTCTCGGAAACGGCGGTGCGGGGGATGCGCGTAAGGTGACCGCATCCCTTGCCGGCACCGGACGCCATGCGCCTGACCCTGACGACCAAGATCATCCTGCTGCTGCAAGTGGCGCTCTGCTTCGCGCTGATCTCCACCGCGGCCCTGTCCTACCTGAAGATGGAACGCATGGTGGAGGACACCGTGGCGTCCCGCTTCACCGTCGCCCTGCGCGGGCTGGCGGGGGAGGTGGAGGGCGCCGTCAGCCTCGGCGTGTCCATCACGGCCCTGCGGAACCTCGACGCGCTGATCCAGCGCTCGCTGGCGCGGGACGACCGGATCACCGGGCTGGTCCTGTTCACCGACACCGGCGAGGTGTTGGCCGCGGCGGGGCGCAGCGGCCCGGTGGAGACGATCCCCGCCGGCTGGAAGGCGGCCTTCGCCCGCGACGGCAAATCCGACCGGGTGGCCGCGGTCGCCGACGGCGACAGCCAGGCGCTTCTGCTCGGCATCCGCAACGCCTTCGGCGGCGTGGCCGGCGGCGTCGCCCTGACCTATTCCCTGGGGGAGGTGCAGGCGGGCATCCGCGGCACCATCCCGGACCTGCTGCTGTCCGGCGGGATCAATCTGGTGACGGGGCTTCTGGTCACCATGCTGGCGGTCTGGCTGCTCCTGCGCCCGATCCAGCGGCGGCTGCGCGAGATGACCGCCAGCATCAACACGCTGGGCATGGGCGAACCGCCCGTTCTGACCCCGGACATAATTGATTTCGCCCCCGGCCTGACCGGCTTCGCCGACCGCATCCTGGAACAGCAGCGGCACGGCGCGGAGGACGACGGTCCCCAACCCGCGCCCCGCGCGGCGGAGGCCACGCGCCCGGCGGGGGCCATGCCATGAAGCTGTCCTTCATCCGCCGCCTGAACTGGATGCTGACGGGCGTGGTGTCCGTCCTGATGCTGGTCAGCCTCGCCGTCCAGACCAACCACGTCAACACGCTGTTCCGCCCGCTGATCGAGCCGGAGCTGGCCCGCAAGGCGGAGGTCGTCGGCTCCTACGTGGTGGCGCAGATCGACCGCGCGGTGGCGCTCGGCTTCGAGCTGGACAAGCTGGTCGGGGTGGACGAGCTGCTGTCCGACGCGCTGGCCGCCAACCCCGACGTCAAGTATCTGGGGCTGGAGATCGGCGGGCGCCTCTACGCCTTTTCCGGAACGGAGGAAGCGCGGTCCGGCCCCCGGCTGACCGCCGCCGACGCCCCGCCGGAGGGCGGGTCCGCGCGCTTCCTCGACACCGCCTTGGCTCTGGAGGGCAACGCGGAGGCGCGGCTGCATGTCGGCGTCGATTCCGGCTATGTCCGCTCCGCCCTGAACGAGGTGGTGTTCGACCTCGGCTCGGTGCTGATCGTCGCCATCCTGCTGAACATCGAAATCCTGCTCCTGGTCGTCGGCACCTCCGTCGCGGCACCGCTGCGGCGGGTGACGGCGGTGATGAAGCAGGCCGCGGACGGGCATCTCGGCGTGCGCGTCGCCCTGCGCAACCGCGACGAGGTGGGGGAGCTGTCGCGCGCCGTCGATTGGGCGCTGGACAGCGTGCAGCACAAGGCCGACATGAC
>NZ_JAUJFI010000191.1:3299-9631 GCF_030849505.1 Azospirillum isscasi
ATGATGCAGCGGGTGGTGGAGCTGCGCTTCGCCATCTTCGTCTTCTCCCTGGCGGAGGAGCTGACCCGCACCTTCCTGTCGGTCTACATCAAGCAGTTGTTCGAGCCGGTGCCCGGCCTGTCCATGGAGATGGTCATCGGCGCGCCCATCGCCCTGTTCATGCTGCTGTGGGCGGTCAGCCAGCCGATCGCCGGCAGCCTGTCGGAACGGCGCGGGCGGCGGGCGGTGTTCCTGGCCGGGGCGCTGATGTCCTTCGCCGGTCTGGCCGGCTCGGGCCTCGCCACCGATCTGGTGCAACTCGTCGCCGCGCGCTGCCTGACCGCCATCGGCTACGCCAGCGTCTTCATCGCCGCCCAGGGCTTCGTCATCGACGCCACCGACCCGAAGCAGCGCGCCCAGGCCATCGCCATGTACGCCGGCGGCATCCTCAGCGCGGGCGTCTGCGGGCCGGCCATCGGCGGCGTGATCGCCGGGCAGGTCGGGTTCCGCACCACCTTCCTGATCTCCGCCGGGCTGGCGCTTCTGGCCGCCTTCATGGCGTGGCAGGTGCTGCCGCGGGTGCGCGCGGCGCAGGGCAAGTCCAGCCGCGGCCTGCGCCTGTCGGACGCCGCGCTGTGCCTGCGCAACCCGCGCTTCGTCGGACTGGCCGTCTTCAGCGCGGTCCCGGCCAAGCTGGGGCTGACGGCGCTGCTGTTCTTCCTGCTGCCGCTGGCGCTGGACGATCAGGGGGTCAGCCAGTCCTGGATCGGGC
The DNA here is from genome assembly GCF_030849505.1 of Azospirillum isscasi. GTDB lineage: Bacteria > Pseudomonadota > Alphaproteobacteria > Azospirillales > Azospirillaceae > Azospirillum > Azospirillum isscasi. Next base: position 4,051 of record NZ_JAUJFI010000191.1, read on the forward strand.
GCGTGCTGCTGCTCTACTGGCTGCTGATGATCGTGGTGCAGCCGATGGCGGCGAAGCTGTCCGACCGCTCCGGCCAGCGCACCGGCTTCCTGGTGGCGGGCGGGCTGATCGCCGCGGGGGCGGCCTGGGTGCTGTCGATGCCGGGGTCGCTCGGGACGGCGCTGGCCGGGGTGGCCCTGCTGGGGGTGGCGCATGCCATGCTCGGCGCGCCGCAGCTCGCCATGCTCGCCGACGTCTGCGTGAAGGAGCGGGCGGCGCTGGGCGAGACCACGGTGATCGGCATGTTCCGCCTGATCGAGCGGCTGGGCTCCGTCGTCGCCCCCTTCCTGGCCGGCCTGTTCCTGGCCCATTACGGCTACGCCGGGGCGCTGAAGGGCATCGGCGCGGTGCTGGCCGCCTGCGTCGCCGTGCAACTGCTGCTGAGCGCCATCTTCCGCAAGCACCCGCCCGCCGACCTTCCGCAGAGGACCCCCGCATGAGCCTGTCCCGCCGCACCGTCCTGACCGGAGCGCTGACCGCCGGAACGCTGGCGGCCGGCGGTTTGCCCTCCTTCGCGCAGGCGGCCAGCCCCTTCACCGCGGCCAAGCCGGCGCGCATCGTCGTGCTGACCCCGCGCAAGGATGTGGGCGACGTGCTGGGCCTGCGCGATTTCATCGCGTCGAGCGGCCTGCCCGCCACGGTGGATGTGCGGGAGGTGCCGCAGGTCTCCGCCATGCCGTCGCTGCTGCCGGACATCCGGGCCGCGAAGCCCGATCTGGTGGTGACGGTCTTCACGCCGCTGACCCTGGCGGCGGTCGGGCGCCACGACGATCCGGACCCCTCGCGCTTCCTGACCGACGTGCCGGTGGTCTTCACCTCCGTGACCGACCCGGTGGCCTCGCGCGTCGTCCGCTCGCTCGACCGTCCGGGCCGCGCGGTGACCGGCACCCGGCACATCGCGCCGGTCGCCGTGCAGATGAAGACCATGCTGTCCTACCGGCGCTGGAAGACGATCGCCGCGGTCTACAACCCGGCGGAGGACAACATGGTCGTCGCCGTGCGCGACCTGAAGGAGGAGGCCGCCCGCCAGGGGGTGGAGGTGCATGACGCCGCCCTGCCGCGCGACGCCTCCGGCGCGCCGGTCGCCGCGGCCATCCCCGACCTGATCGCCGACGCCGCGCGCGCCGGGGCGGAGCTGGTCTACATCGGGCCGGACACGCTGGTCGCCTCCGGCAACAACGCGGTGGTGGCGGAGCGGGCCCTGGCCCACCGGCTGGCCACCTTCTGCTCCACCGAGCTGCCGATCCGCCGGGCCAACCTGCTGATGGGGCTGGTCAGCCCGGCGGTCAACGTCGGGCGCTTCGCCGGTCTGAAGGCGGTGGAGATCCTGACCGGCGCCAAACCCGCCGACGGCATCCCGGTGGAGACGCTGAACCGCTTTTCCCTGCTGCTGCGCATCGGGGCGGCCAAGCACCTGGACCTCTACCCGCCGATGCGCCTGCTGAACATCGCCGAAATCGTGCAGGACGCCTGACATGACGGTCCTTTTATCCCCCGAACAGACGGTCCACACGGGCACCCTGCGCGTCCGGCGCGGGCAGCCGGTCGCCGTCCCCTACCGCATCCGTTTCCTCGGTCCCGCCGACCTGCCGGCGCTGGAGGACTTCCGCGCCTACATCTTCGGCCAGTTGCCGGACATCGACGCCTATTTCCCCGAAGCACCGGATTTCGCCGGACTGCATCTGGGCGAGCGTGGCGTGACGCTGGGGCTGGAGGCCGAGGGCCGGCTGATCGGCTGCGCCATCCTGGGCCTGCCTCAGCCGGGGATGCCGGCCTTCGTGGACGACCTGCCGCAGGCCCGGCCCGCTGTGACCGCCACCGCCCATATGGCGAGCTGCATGGTCCATCCGGACTTCCGCGGCAACGGGCTGCAACGGCTGCTGGTGACGCTGCGCACGCTCCACGCGCTGGGGGCGGGGCGCCCGCATCTGTTCTCGCGCGTCGCCCTGTCCAACCCGCGCAGCCTGTCGAACCTGCTGGCCGGCGGCTTCCTGGTGCGCCGGGTGCTGGTCATGCACGCCAGCGGTCGGCTGCGCTACCTGCTGCACCGCGACCTCGGCGCTGCGCCGCCTGCCTGGGTGCCGGGCAGCGAGCGCGTCTTCGCCGTGCCGGAGCTTGAGGAGCAGAGGGCGGTGATCGAAGCCGGCTGGGTCGGGCGTACGGTGGCCCTGGACGGCCCGGTGCCGCTGGTCATCTACGCCCGCCCGGCGGAGACGGAGGCAGAGGCAGAGGCAGAGGCAGAGGCAGAGGCAGAGGGGGAGCGGGCCGTGCCGCGGGACGCCGCGCTGGAGGCCACGCCATGAGCGGTCATCGCAAAACGGCGGTCGTCGTCGATCCCTATTCCACCGGCATCCTGCTGGCGCCGCGCCTGTGCGCGCGGGGCTATGAGGTGATCGCGGTGCAGAGCCGCCCGGACCTCGCCCCCTCGCTGCTGCGCAGCTATCAGCCCGGCGACTTCGCGGCGCACATCCTTCATGACGGCGGCCTCGCCGCGCTGGTGGAGCGGCTTCGCCCCCTGGCGCCGGCCTTCGTGCTGCCGGGCAACGAATCCGCGGTGGAACTGGCCGACGCGCTGGGCGCCGCCCTGGGGACGCCGGGCAACAGCCCGAAGCTGACCGCGGCGCGGCGCAACAAGTTCATGATGATCGAGCGGCTGGCCGCCGCCGGCCTGCTGACCGCCCGCCAGACCATGGCCGCCGACGCCGCGGAGGCGGTGGACTGGGCGGCCCGGGCGGGCTGGCCCGTGGTGGCGAAGCCGATGGCCAGCGCCTCCACCGACCATGTCTATTTCTGCGACCGTCCCGCGGAGCTGCGCGCCGCCGTGGAGGCCATCCTGGGCAGCCGCGACTTCTGCGGCTCGGCCAACGAGCGGGTGCTGGTGCAGACCTACCTCGACGGTCTCGAATATGTGGTCAACACGGTCAGCCGCGGCGGGCGCCACTATGTCTGCGACGTGCTGCTGTCGGCCAAGCGGGCGCTGAACGGCTCGCCCTTCGTCTATGATTGCTACCGGCTGCTGCCGCCGGAGGAGCCGGTGGCGCAGGCGCTGATGGCCTACATCCGGCGGGTGCTCGACGCGCTGGAGATCACCGACGGCGCCGGCCATGCCGAGGTGCGCATGACCGCCCGCGGCCCGGCGCTGGTGGAGATCGCGGCGCGTGCCATGGGGCCGGCGGGCTCCACCACCGCCATAGCCGCCGGCACCGGGCACGATCAGGTGGATCTGCTGGTGGATGCCTTCGACGGGGCGGCGGCGGTCGGGCCGCTGCTGGACGGGCATTACCGGTTCCAGGCCGACGCGATGGTCCTGTACCTGCCGGTGCTGGTGTCCGGGCGGGTGGAGGCTCTGCCGGACCTGTCCGTTCTGGACGGGATGGCGAGCGTGCGCGGTTACGCCCTCGTGCCGCGGGTGGGGGACGCGGTGGTGCCGACGCTCGACCTGACGCAGGTGCTGGCGAAGGTCTATCTGGCGCATCCGGACCGCGCCGTCTTCGAGCGCGACTGGGCCGCCATCCGCTCCCTGGAGGATCGTCTCCAGCCGGTCGTCGCGTAGCGGCGGCACGGGCGGCCATGGCGCATGTCCCCTACGAGCAGCGATGGGCCGCGGCCCGCAAGCGGTTCGAGGCCGCAACGGCGAAGCACAGGCCGAAGGACGCCAAGGCTGTCGCCACCGCCCTGAACGGCGACGCCGCCGTCGTCAAGGCGCTGAAGGCCGGCGACGCCGTTCATCGCAACCCCGGCGACGGTGACGCCGCCGCGAAGGGCCTCGCCGCCGCCGCGAAGGAGGTCGCGAAGGCCCGCAAAGCCTATCTGGCCGCGCTGGACAAGGCGCTGGACGAGGACACGGCCAGCCGCGGGGACAAGGCCGCGGCGGCGGCCTTCGACCGGGCGATGAAGCCCTTCGTCAAGGACCTGTCCACGCTGGAGGAAGCCATCGGCGCGGACGCGGACCGCTTCGCCGCCCAGGCGGCCCAAGCCGAAAAGGACGCCGCGTCGGCGGAGAGGGCGCAGAAGCGGTGGGAGGCGGCCATCAACGGCGCGCTTGCCCGCGCCGCCGCCGGGGTCGCCAAGGTGCGCGCCAAGCCGACGCCGGACACCTACAACGACCTGTTCCCGGCGCTGGCTCGCGACCTCGCCGCCCAGCTCGCTGCGGCGAAGGCGTTGGACGGGCTGCGCGCCGACCCGGACTTCTACCGCAGGAAGCTGGCCCCCTGGGCGGGGCAGGGGGGCGACGGGCCGCCGATGCGCGTGCCGCCCGACTACACCGCCCGCCAGATCACCGACCTCATCAAGGAATTCGCCACCGTCTGCAAGGGCGTGGTGCAACTCGTGAACGGGCGCTGACGGGCGCGCCGCGCGAAGCCGCCGTTTTGGACCCAATCGCTCCGGGTATCGGCGGGACAGGTGCAATCCCCGGCTTATGGGGAACGCGGGCCACCCCTACCATGCTCGCCGGTAGGGTGAATGCTTGGTTAAGCGGAGGAGCCGAGAGATGGGTGGTCCCCTGAAGCGCATCGACATTCCGGACATCCTGACCCAGAAGGACTGGGACAAGAAGAAGGGCGCCATCGCCAAGATCGCCGGCAAGACCGGCATCGGCGACGCGATGAAGGCGGTGGACAAGGCGCACGGCGCCATCGATTGGAAAAAGCTGAGCGTGTCGGTGAACGCCCCCAGCAACGCCACGCTGGACGACCTCGACTCGCTGCTGGACGAGGCGCGGGCGGAGTACAAGCGCTCGGTCGAGCCGCTGCGCACCCAGCTTCAGAAGCTCCGCGATCTGGCGGAGGCGACGGCCAAGAAGTTCAAATCCAACAAGCTGATCCCGAAGGATTCCGCCGCCCATGCGGAGAAGGTGGCCAAGGCCGCCGACCATCTCTTCGTCGCCTTCAACCAGTCCTCGCTCGGCGAAAAGATCGTCGACGACTACGAGGGCATGAAGGACGCCATCGAGAAGGCCGACAAGGTGCGCGCCAAGGGGCGGGAAATCCTGGAAAAATACATGCTGTCCCTGGCGAAGAAGCTGAAGACCGCCAAGACGGTGAGCGATTACCAGGATTTGTGGAAGGAGGACATCCGCGGCGTCGGCACCCAGTTGCCGAAGATGCCCGAACTGAAGGCGTTCCTGAAGGACTGGCGCAACATCTCCTCGCAGGACGGCCTTCCGGAAACCGACGATGACGTGAAAAGCCGCTGCAAGGAGGTGATGGCCGTGCTTGCCCGCATGGACAAGCAGATGAAGGCCATGGCCTGACCGTCCGGACCGATGGCGCATCGGCGGCAGTCCCTCCCCTGCCCAGCGGGGAAGGTTAAAGCGGATTGCGATCCGCTTTGGACCGCGACGGCGGTCCCGGTCGCCCATGCGACCGAAGCCCGCCTTTCGCGGGAACACAGTTCCCGCTGGCGGCAGGCGGATGCCATTGGCATCCGCTGAGAGCCGGCGAATGAGGCGATGTGAGTCTAAATGGTGCATCCGCTAAATGAGGGCGACGTTTGGGAGGGCGGCGACGCCGAAGCGTTTTGTCGTCCGGTGGCGCCGTCG
>NZ_JAUJFI010000192.1 GCF_030849505.1 Azospirillum isscasi
TGGCGCGTCATCGCGCGGACGCAAACGAGTTGCAAACGTCATGGCTTATCAGCGGGTCGAGGTTCTGACTGGGACGGCGCGCGGGAAGGGGCGGAACGGGTGGAAAAGGACGGGGTGCGCACGGACGGACGGCTGTAGCCGCCGCTGGAGCTTCGCCCGCCGCCGGCCCGCGCCTCCGCCGCCTGCGGTCCGAGCAGCACGGCGGTGCCCGCGGCCAGCCCGGCGGGCAGCGGCTGGAGCGGGGCCAGCGCCAGAAGGACGCTCAGGAACCGGGCGGCGATCCGGTTTTGAATGGGCCTGGAGCCGAGGAACATTGGGCCTGCGCCGTGCGTGGATGCACAGCCAGAACACCCGACATGCCCGATTGTTCGCCGTTCACCCCTTCGACGGCGGGGTTAGCCATTGTGATGCGGCGGCCCGCGCAGAAGCCCCGCCGCCGCGTTCATTGCAAAGACGATAAGAAAATCAGGAAATCGCCGCCCCTCCACAGGCCCGGCGGGAGCAAGTTGTAATACCACTTCTATGGCCGGCCCCTGAAAACGTGTCGCAGGCGGAGCGTTGACTTGACGACTCCCAAGGCGGCGACGTAAGACATCTCCGTTCCGCGGAAGTTCCTTCCGGATAGGGGAGGACCGGCGGCGTGGGGTCCGCATCCCGCCCTTTCATTTCCGTCCCGCGGCGTGGGAAGGCGCCGCGACGGCGAGGAAACCGGGTCCGCGAGGGCGCCCCAGGTCGGGGAATCGGACGACTGTCGAGCAACCTTGGATGAGAGGATCGCACCGTGCTTGAAGCTTACCGCCAGCATGTCGCTGAGCGTGCCGCGCTCGGAATTCCCGCCCTGCCGCTTTCGGCCAAGCAGACCGAGGAGCTGGTCGAGCTTCTCCTGAATCCGCCGCAGGGTGAGGAAGCCTTCCTGGTCGATCTCATCACGCACCGCGTCCCGGCGGGCGTGGACGACGCCGCCAAGGTCAAGGCCGCCTTCCTGGCCTCGCTCGCCAAGGGCAACGAGACCTCGCCGCTGATCTCCAAGGTCAAGGCGACGGAGCTGCTGGGCACCATGCTCGGCGGCTTCAACATCAAGCCGCTGATCGACCTGCTGGGCGACGCCGAGTGCGGCGAGGCCGCAGCATCGGGCCTGAAGACCACGCTGCTGATGTTCGACTACTTCCACGACGTCAAGGAGCTGGCCGACAAGGGCAACGCCAACGCCAAGGCGGTGCTGCAGTCCTGGGCCGACGCGGAGTGGTTCACCTCGCGTCCGGAGGTTCCGGCCAGCCTGACCCTGACCATCTTCAAGGTGTCGGGCGAGACCAACACCGACGACCTTTCCCCGGCCCCGGACGCCTGGTCGCGCCCGGACATCCCGCTGCACGCGCTGGCCATGCTGAAGAACCCGCGCCCCGGCATCGTGCCGGAGGAAGCCGGCGTCCGCGGCCCGATCAAGCAGCTTGAGGATCTGAAGGCCAAGGGCAACCTGGTCGCCTATGTCGGCGACGTGGTCGGCACCGGCTCCTCGCGCAAGTCGGCCACCAACTCCGTGCTGTGGTGGACGGGCGAGGACATCCCCTACGTCCCGAACAAGCGTTTCGGCGGCGTCTGCCTGGGCTCCAAGATCGCCCCGATCTTCTACAACACGATGGAAGACGCCGGCGCCCTGCCGATCGAACTCGACGTTTCCCAGATGGAGACGGGCGATGTGGTCGAGCTGCGTCCCTACGAGGGCAAGGCGCTGAAGAACGGCGCGGTGATCGCCGAGTTCACCGTCAAGTCCGACGTGATCTTCGACGAGGTGCGCGCCGGCGGCCGCATCCCGCTGATCATCGGCCGCGGCCTGACCGCCCGTGCGCGTGAAGCGCTGGGCCTCGCCCCGTCCACCCTGTTCCGCCTTCCGTCGGCCCCGGCGGACAGCGGCAAGGGCTTCTCGCTCGCCCAGAAGATGGTCGGCCGCGCCTGCGGTCTGCCGGAAGGCCAGGGCGTGCGCCCGGGCACCTATTGCGAGCCGAAGATGACCACGGTCGGTTCGCAGGACACCACCGGCCCGATGACCCGCGACGAGCTGAAGGATCTGGCCTGCCTCGGCTTCTCCGCCGATCTGGTCATGCAGTCCTTCTGCCACACCGCGGCCTATCCGAAGCTGGTCGACGTGAAGATGCACCGGGAGCTGCCGGCCTTCATCTCGACCCGCGGCGGCGTCGCGCTGCGTCCGGGCGACGGCGTGATCCACTCCTGGCTGAACCGCCTGCTGATGCCGGACACGGTCGGCACCGGCGGCGACAGCCACACCCGCTTCCCCATCGGCATCAGCTTCCCCGCCGGCTCGGGCCTCGTCGCCTTCGCCGCGGCCACCGGCGTCATGCCGCTGGACATGCCGGAATCGGTCCTGGTCCGCTTCAAGGGCGAGATGCAGCCGGGCGTCACGCTGCGTGACCTCGTCAACGCCATCCCGCTCTACGCCATCCGCCAGGGCCTGCTGACGGTGGAGAAGAAGGGCAAGAAGAACATCTTCTCCGGCCGCATCCTGGAGATCGAGGGTCTGCCCGACCTGAAGGTGGAGCAGGCGTTCGAGCTGTCCGACGCCTCGGCCGAGCGTTCCGCCGCCGCCTGCACGGTGCGGCTGAATTCGGCGCCGATCGTCGAGTACATGCGCTCCAACATCACCCTGATGAAGTGGATGATCGCGAACGGGTACGAGGACGCCCGGACGCTGGGCCGCCGCATCAAGGCGATGGAAGCCTGGATCGCCAACCCGTCGCTGCTGGAGCCGGACGCCGACGCCGAGTACGCCGCGGTGATCGAGATCGATCTGGCCGACATCAAGGAGCCGATCGTCGCCTGCCCGAACGACCCGGACGACGTGAAGCTGCTGTCGGAGGTTGCCGGCGACAAGATCGACGAGGTCTTCATCGGCTCCTGCATGACCAACATCGGCCACTTCCGCGCCGCCGGCAAGGTTCTGGAAGGCAAGTCGGACATCCCGACCCGCCTGTGGATCGCCCCGCCGACGAAGATGGACGCGATGATCCTGAACGAGGAGGGCTACTACAGCGTGCTCGGCAAGTCCGGTGCGCGCATGGAGATGCCCGGCTGTTCGCTGTGCATGGGCAACCAGGCGCAGATCCGCAAGGGCTCGACGGCCATGTCCACCTCGACCCGCAACTTCCCGAACCGTCTGGGCATCGACACCCGCGTCTATCTCGGCTCCGCCGAGCTGTCCGCCGTCTGCGCCCTGATGGGCAAGATCCCGACCCCGGCGGAGTATCTGGAGAAGGTGAGCGTGGTCAACCAAAAGGCCGCGGACATCTACCGCTACATGAACTTCGACCAGATCAAGGAGTTCCAGGACGTCGCCGATACGGTCGCCGCCTGATCCACCTCGGCACCTCTTCCCCTTCCCCCCGCCCAGCGGGGGGAGGCCGGGTGCGAGGACTTCTGCATCAATGAAAAGCCCCGCCGGAATCGCTCCGGCGGGGCTTTTCATGACCGGCATTGCCTCAGCCTTTGCGGCGGATTACCTTAACCGCATGAGACAGGTGCTCGAAAACATCGAAGCCGGACGCTTGACCGACGAACTCCGCCGCCTGGGAGTCGCACCGACCCAGCGTGTCCGCGCCATCATCGAAACGGTGGATGAGGGCCCGTCCATCACCGCCATCAACGCCCACGGCGGCGCCTTCGACTGGCTGGCCGATGAGCCCGATCTCTACACCGACGCCGATCTGGTGGAGCGCTACCGGCCATGACGGCGATCCCTTTCGGGACCATCGTTCTGACCGACTTTCTCTTCACCGATTTATCGGCTCACAAACGGCGTCCTGCCCTCGTTGTGTCCAGGGACAACGACCGCCGCACCGATGTCATCGTCGCCTACATCACTTCGGTCCCTCGCATCGAACCGGATGCCGTGCCAATGATGCCTTCGCCCTCCAATGGTCTGCGGGTGCCATCATTGGTGCGCTTCGACAAGCTGGCGACCATTGACAAGTCCATCATCGCCGGACGCCTCGGCGAGGCCGATGCCGAGTGGCTTCAGTTGCATCAAGGTGTTTTCTTTGGAGTCTTTGGATTCACAAATCAGAAATATTGAGTCAATGCGAAGCAGAGGGAGGCCGGGCGCGAGGACTTCCGCACCAATGGAAAGCCCTGCCGGAATCGCTCCGGCGGGGCCTTTCTGTTTGTCTCCGGAGTTTTAACCACAGAGGCACAGAGATTCCGAAGGCGACGCCCTATCAATTGCCTCTCTGTGTCTCTGTGCCTCTGTGGTTCATCGTCCGTGCAACGCCACTCTTCGCAACCGTCGAGCCGGCCGATGAGGCGGCGCCTCCGTCACCCGGTTGCCGCCGTCCGGGCGAGATAGGCCCTCGGCGAGGCCCCCAGCGTGCGCTTGAACATCGTCGTGAAGGCCGCCGGGTTGTCGTAGCCCAGATCCAGCGCGACCGTCGTCACCGGAGTCCCCGCCACCAGCCGCGGCAGGGCGGACACCAGACACGCCTGCTGGCGCCACTCGACGAAGCTCAGCCCCGTCTCGCGCCGGAACAGCCGCGTGAAGTTGCGGCGACTCATGCCCAAGCCGGCGCTCCAGTCCTCGATCCTCGCCTGGATCGCCGGCTCCTGCAGGAATCGCCGGCAGCGCTCCGCCAGGGCGGCGTGGGCGGGAAAGGGCAGCGACAGCGGTTCCACCGGAAGCCGCCGCATCTCATGCACCAGCAGCGCCATCACCGCCCCGTCGTGGCTGTCCGGATCGTAGTCCACCGGCACGTCGAGCGCCCGCGCGATCAGGCCGCGCAGGAAGGGCGACAGCGCCACCACCTCGCAGCGGACCGGCATGGCGCCGGTCAGGGCCGGGGTCAGATAGAGGCTCCGCGTGCTGACCGCGCCGATCATCCGAACCTCGTGCAGGACCCCGGGCGGAATCCACAGCCCGCAATGGGGCGGCATCACCCAGCGCCCCTGGGCCGTGGACAGGACCAGCGTCCCCGTCGCCCCGGAGATCAACTGCCCACGCCGGTGCGCGTGGGCGGCCAGCGTGCCGCCGTCGGCATAGTCCTTTCCCAGGGCGATCAGCGGGCTGGGCGATTCCTCGACCGCGTCGATGCGAAGGTTCCGGACCATGGCCCAGTCTCGTAAGAGATCGGCCTGACCGCGGTGGCAGGCCCCTGCCGTCCACCATAGGCTGTTGCGGTACACCAAGCAACGCGCCGCCCGCCCGCCGGCCAAGCGCCAGAAAAGGCTTCCTTCCGTGACCGACACCACCCTGACCCGGCCCAAGGCCGGGGGGACGGCGCTGCCCGTCCTGGGGACGATCAGCGTCTGCCATCTGCTGAACGACCTGATCCAGTCCCTGCTGCCCGCGATCTATCCCATCCTGAAGGGCGGCTTCGACCTCAGCTTCGCGCAGATCGGCCTGCTCACCCTGACCTACCAGATCACCGCGTCGCTCCTGCAGCCGATCATCGGCCTCGCCACCGACCGGCGGCCCGCGCCCTACTCCCTGACCGTGGGCATGGGCTCCTCGCTGGTCGGGTTGGTCACGCTGGCCTTCGCGCCGAACTACGCGGCGCTGCTGGCCGGGGCGATCCTGCTGGGCTTCGGCTCCTCCGTCTTCCACCCCGAGGCGTCGCGCATCGCCCGCCTGGCCTCCGGCGGGGCGCACGGGCTGGCGCAGTCGCTGTTCCAGGTCGGCGGGAACGCCGGGTCGGCGCTGGGGCCGCTGCTGGCCGCCACCGTCATCCTGCCGCACGGGCAGGAAAGCCTGTCCTGGTTCGCCCTCGCCGCTCTGGGCGGGATGGTCCTGCTGACCGGCATCGGGCGCTGGTACGCGCGCAGCGACCACGCCCGTCCGGTCCGCCGTGGCGCCGCGGTCCGCCATCCCAGCCTGACCCGCGGGCAGGTGAACCGGGCGCTGGCCGTGCTGATGGTGCTGATCCTGTCCAAATACGTCTATCTGGCGGGCATCACCAGCTTCTACACCTTCTTCCTGATGGAGCGCTTCGCCCTGGCGCCCGACGCGGCGCAGCTCTGCCTGTTCGTCTTCCTGGCGGCGGTCGCCACCGGGACGATCATCGGCGGGCCGGTCGGCGACCGGATCGGGCGCAAGACGGTCATCTGGGTCTCGATCCTCGGCATCCTGCCCTTCACGCTGTTGCTGCCCCATGCCGGGCTGACGGCGACGGTCGCGCTCAGCGCGGTGATCGGGCTGGCTCTGGCCTCGGCCTTTCCCGCCATCATCGTCTACGCGCAGGAGTTGATGCCGGGCCGGGTCGGCATGATCTCCGGCCTGTTCTTCGGACTGGCCTTCGGAATCGGCGGGGTGGCCGCCGCGGGTCTCGGCGTCCTGGCCGACCGGATGGGCATCGGCTTCGTCTTCCAGGCCTGCGCCGCCGTGCCCCTGCTCGGCCTGTTCGCCGCCCTTCTGCCCAACGTTCCGCCCCACGCCACCGGCGAACCCGCCAGCGAGCCGCGCCGTCCCTGACGGCGCGCGTCGCGCCCCCGGCGAATTCCCACAAACCATTCATGGTCATGTTGCAAGTGCGAATGATTCTCACTATCATTTGTGACAGGCCGGACGTTCTCGCCTTTGGTCGCCGGCCCTGATCCGATTGGCCCACAGGATTGCCCAGAGAGACACCATGAACGTCACGATCATCTATGGTTCCGACGGTGGCGCGACCAAATCGGTCGCCTCGCGCATCGCGAAGAAGATTCAGGGAAAGACCGTCGACATCGCCCGCGCCTCCACCGCGGATTTCGAGAATTGCGACCTGCTGATCCTCGGCGCGCCGACCTACGGGGTGGGCGACCTGCAATGCGACTGGGAGGCCAACATCGGCACGCTGAAGGCGGCCAACCTGAACGGCAAGAAGGTCGCCCTGTTCGGCACCGGCGATCAGGTGACCTACGCCGAGTCCTTCGTGGACGCCATGGGCACCCTCTACGATCAGGTGGTGGCGCAGGGCGGGGTCGTCGTCGGCTTCACGGAGACCGCCGGCTACGAGCATTCGGGCTCCACCGCGGAACGCGACGGGCAGTTCGTCGGGCTGGCGCTCGACCAGGACAACCAGTCCTCCCAAACCGACAAACGGATCACCGCATGGATCAGCCAGCTGACGTGATGCCGCAGGACGGGCTCCCCATGCCCGTCCATCTGCTGGGGCACCATCTGTACGAGTACAGCAAGGGTGTCCGGCCCATGTTCATGATGACGCTCAGCACGCGGGACGCCGACACGGTGACCCGCAAGCTGGCGGAGCGGTTCGTCGATTACCACGTCCAGACGGTGACGGAGGCCAAGGTCAACGTCTTCTTCGGGAACGCCGCCTGCATCGCGACGGTGCGCAGCGTGGTGCGCAAACCGCTGAACCAGCTGACGCCGGAGGAGGATTTCATCCTCGGCACGCTGCTGGGCTACGACCGGGAACAGCAGTGCCGGCGCTTCCTGGCCATGGCGCAGGCCGGGCGGAGGGAGGCGGCGTCCTGATCCATCCCATCCGTCAGGGCGCTTCCTCCTCCACCATCCGGAAAAACTCCGTCCCGGCCTCGACAGGCGGGGCCGCCGTCGTCAAATCTGTTTCCCAAACAATCAAAGACCAAGCAATCAAAGGGAGGCAGGGATGGCGGCGGCTCCGTCCGGGATGGTGTTCGAGAATCCGGAGAACGGCCAGCGGGAGGCGGTGACCAACCGCGAGATCCTCTGGGCCTTCCTGCTCGGCCCCGTCTATTTCGCGAAGAAGGCGGAATGGCTGCACGCGGGGATTCACGCGCTGCTGATCCTCATCTCCATCCCGCTGTGGCCGACCGGCGTCCTGATGACGCTGGGCGTCTGGGTCGGCTACGCCTGCGCAGCGCCGACGATCCAGGAATACCGGTTCCAGAGGATGGGCTGGCAGAAGGTCGCCGGCTGATCCCGCCTCACGGACGGTGCCCGTTCCCATGGAGCGGGAGGATCGGCAGCAGCGCCAGAATGTCCGCGACGCAGGCGTCGATCTCGCGGCCCGCCGTATCGACGACGGCGTCCGGCCCCCCGTCCCAGGGCTCGTACTCCCGCGCCATCACCGCCGCCCAGGTCGGCGGGCGATGCCCGTCGATGTCGCTTTGACGGGATTCGACCCGGCGCCGGTGCTCGACAGGGTCCGAGCACGCAACCTCCACCTCGACCAGCCGCACCCCGGCCCGAACCGCCGTGGCGCGCCACGCCTCGCGCGTGATCCGGACCGGGTTGACGCAGTCCGCGATGACCGTGCCGCCAAGCCGAAGATTGTCGCCGGCCAAGGCATAGGCGACCACATAGCCTTGCGGGCCGACCGCGTCGCCGGCGCCGCTGGCCATGCGAATCGCCTGTTCGATCGTGTCGATCCGCAAGTGAAACGCGCCAAGCCGCCGCGCCAATTCACGGGCGATGGTTGTTTTGCCGGTTCCGGGCAACCCGCCGAAGACGATCAGCATGCGTCACTTTTCCCATGGCCGGGGTTTCTCATAGCCGAAGGCGTCTCCTTCAGCTCCCGTCACCCGGTCGCGCCGAACTCGGCCTCGCCCAGCACCAGGACGCCGTCCTCGTCGGCGAAGACCAGATCGCCGGGGTTGATGCGGATGCCGGCCAGGGTCACCGGCAGGTCCTTCTGCCCCTCGCCGTTGCGCACCGTCTTGCGCGGGATGGCGGCCAGCGCCTTGATGCCCAGGTCCAGCGTGGCGAGCACCGCGGCGTCGCGGACGCAGCCGTGGATGACCACGCCCTCCCAGCCGTTCCTCACCGCGTCCTTGGCGATCAGGTCGCCCATCAGGGCGGCGCGCAGGCCGCCGCCGCCGTCCACCACCAGCACCTTGCCCTGCCCCGGCGTGCCCAGCGTCTCCTTGACGCGGGAATTGTCCTCGAAGCACTTCACGGTCACCGCCGCGCCGCTGAATTTGCGGCGCAGGCCGAAGTCGCGGAAGACGGGATCGGCGACGCGGGCGGTCTTCTCGAAACGGTCGTAGAGGTCGCAGGTGCTGTCGAACTCGGTCATGCGGTTTCGCTCCCCTTCCTGGCTTTGGTGGCCTTGGCTTTGGCGGCAGAATACCCCCTGCGCGGCGATGGTCAATCCTCCGGCGAGGCGATGGCCCCGGTGCTGGTGCGCTCCAGGATGGCGCTGCGGCGGAAACGGTACAGCTCCGCCGGGCGCCCGCCGGTCTGGCTCTCATACCGGCCGGTCGGCTCGACCAGCCCGCCGGAGATCATCAGGCGCCGGAAATTCTGCTTGTGCAGCCGCTCGCCGGACAGCGCCTCGACCACCTGCTGAAGCTGGTGCAGGGTGAAGGTGGGGGGCAGCAGTTCGAACACGATGGGCCGGTATTTCAGCTTGCCGCGCAGCCGCTCCAGCGCCGTCGCCAGCACGCGGCGCCCGTCGCGCGCCATCGGGCGGCCCAGCGCGCGGGGCATCTCCAGCCGCGCCGTCCGCTCCTCCACCCCCGCCCGGCGGGCCAGATCGTGGTCGCGGAACGCCTCCACCACCAGCCCGGCCTCGTAGAGAAGCTCGTACCGCTCCAGCACCCGTTCGGCATCCCACTCCCCGCCGTCCAGGGCGAAGGCCATGCGGGCGCGCTCGC
>NZ_JAUJFI010000193.1 GCF_030849505.1 Azospirillum isscasi
CGTGGCCCGGCAGCAGCCGCAACTCCAGGACGGCCCGCGGCACTCCGTCCGGCACACCCGGATCGGGCATCCGTTCGGGCACCAGCAGCAACGCGGAGGCGGCGAGCGCGGAAACGTCCGTGCCCCGCGCGGCGGCCAGACGGACCGCCGCCGCGGCGAAATCGGCGGCGCAGGGAACGGCGTAGGAAACGGTCTGCGGAGCGCTGCGCTCCGGGACGGCGCTGGCCGCGGCGGACGGGAAAAGCCCGGCGCCCGCGTCGTTCAACGCGGTGCGCCGCGCGTCCAGCGCGTCGAAGGGATAGCCATCCGGAGCGGTCATGAAGGGCACCAACGCTTAGTGCGTGCGGTGCGACTCTAACGCAATCCCTGGATTCCACGCAACGGTCCAACCCGCCGCAGGAGGTGTAACGCGCAACGCGATGTTAACCTATCCCTTCGCGGTCGCCTCACCGGTGCATCATCGCCGGTTTGGCGGGCAGCTTCTGAAGCATGTCCTCGATGTAGGCGTCCTCGCTCTTGCCCGACATGGCGGCGAAACCCTTCAGCATCTGGCTGCCGAAGGTGAAGACGCCGGACAGATCGATCTTCCATTTGCCGCCTTCGCGCACGAAGTCGGCGGGAACCAGGGCCGGGCGGTTGTCCACCATCAGCAGGGCCGAGGCGCGGTCGCCCCGCACCCGCACGGGGCCCAGCCCGCTGCTGCCGATCACGTTGGGACCGAGCCAGCCGTTCCTCATGCCATGATCGGCCAGCTCGCCCAGCGACATGCGGCGCAGGTCGGCCGGGCTGACGTAGCGGCGCAACCCCATGGCGGCGAATTTCTCCGCCGGCTCCAGCTTGGCAAGGCCGGCGTCACCGCCGCTGCGGGCGGCGCCGCGCACCTGCTCCAGCTTGTCCACCGACGCGCGGGACAGCAGCGGCACAACCGCCGCGCCGCGCTTCTGCGCCAGGGCGGTGCGGGCGCTTTCGAAGAGGGCGGCGACCTCCCGCTCCTCCGGGGAGCCCGGCGGCGGGGCTGCGAGAGCCGGAACGGAAAGACCGAGGAACAGAAGAAGGATGGCCAGGGCGCGCATGGACGGGTCCGTGTGGTGGCACGGCGTCAGGCTTTCTCCTCGACTCCGAAGAAGGCGAGCTGCCAGCGCATCTCGTCGTCGGACATCGGGTAAAGGACGCCTTCCCGAGCCATAAGCGCGGTTTTTGGCGGAATCTGGGCGATGCGCAATTGCACCTGCCGGGCGAAGCGCATCGACAGCCCGCAGCGCCACACCAGGGAGGTCACGGCACGGGGGGCGTGGGTGCCGATGATGCGGTCCACGATGGGCATCGGAAGCTGCGCCAACTCGCCCAGCCCGGCGAGGACAAGCGCCCGGTCGCCCTCGGCCAGCGCGCCTTCCAGCAGCTTCTCCGTCAGCTTGCCTTCCTTGTTCAGCCGCGCGGCCTTGTCGGACGGGCGTTCCGCCGCCTTGTCCTTGTCGCCCGGCGGATGGCCCAGTTCCTCCTCCCCGAAATCGACGAGGCCGCGGGCGCCGCCGGGACCGCCGTTGTTGCCGCCGGCCCCGCGGTTGACCCGCGCCCGCACGCCCTCGGCCAGGGCGTGGGCGGCGGCGGGGTCGAGGTCGGTGCGCTCCCGCAGGACCTTCAGCAGATTGTCGGCGACGAAGCTGGCCAGACGCGCCACGGCGCGGGCCGGCAGGCGCGGGCGGCGCACCAGCGGGCCATGCCAGGGCTCGTGCTGCGGCGCCTGATCCAGGATGCGGTCCAGCGTCTCCTCGCGGATCTGGGCCGACGGGTTGGCGAGCAGGGCGGTCACCGCCGCCTCGTCGTCGGACCGCGCGATGGCGTCGGCGACGGAGGCCGACACCGACTTGCGCCCGGCGATGGCCGACAGGGCGCCGGCCACCGGCCCCCGCATGATGAGGTCCGACAGATCCTCGTCGGTCAGGATCGGCGAGAATTGCAAGACCGGGGCGCAAACCGACAGCTCCACGTCGCGGGCCAGCGTGTTGATGACGCCGTAGGGGGCGCCGGGCAGGTCCTTCAGCGCTTCGGCCAGGATGCCGCGCACCTCCGTTGCCTGGTCGCGGGCCAGCGCCTCCAGGCATTCCAGGGTCAGCCGCTCGATCTGCGACGCCTGGTCGGCGGACAGGTCGGGCAGCAGCCGGGCGATCTTCTGCGCCACGGCGCCGCGCACCGCGACTTCCCGGTCCTTGGCCAGCATCAGGTCGGCCTGACGGGGCGTGCCGGCGTTGGTGGCGATGGCCTGACGGACTTCCGCCGCGGTGTCGGCGGCCAGGAAATAGAGCAGCTCGGGCCGGGTCTGCGGCGACGCGGCGACGCGGCGGCGCACCGCCGGGTCGGCGCTGCGCGCCATCCGCTTGGCCGCCTCGTAATCGGTGGGGTCGAGAAGCTGGGGGTCGGCGCGGTCGCCGCGGGCGGTCATGGGAACGTCTCCACCACCGGGGAGGTTGCCATCGCGGGGGCCGGGGCAAGGGCGTAATGGCCCTTTCCGCGCTTCTTGGCGTCGTACATCGCCGAGTCGGCGCGGTCGGTCAGCTCCTGCACGGTTTCATACCCCGCCCGGTGCACGGCGACGCCGATGGACAGGCCCAGCGGCTTGTCCGGGCCGGCGGACAGGTGGCGCAGCGCGGCCATGCCGGAGAGCAGCCGTTCGGCGACGACCGCGGCCCCGTCCTCGTCGGTGCGGCCCAGCCACAGGACGAACTCGTCCCCGCCCAGCCGCCCCGGAAGGTCCCCGGGCCGGACGCCGCTGGTCAGCAGCCCGCCGATGGCCTTCAGCACCGCGTCGCCCTGCTGGTGGCCGTGCAGGTCGTTCACCGCCTTGAAGTTGTCGAGGTCCACATAGAGCAGGGCGGACGGCCCGGTCTCCGGGCGGCTGAGCGCCTCCTCCAGCCGCTCGAAGAAGGTGCGGCGGTTGAACAGGCCGGTCAGCCCGTCGCGCTCCGACAGGCGGCGCAGCCGCTCCTGATAGGCCAGATGCGCGTGGGCGATGCCGATGTGGTCGGCCACGCCGGACAGCAGCATCCGGTCCTCCTCGTCCCAGGGGTCGGAATCGTCGCCGCGCCAGATCACCACGGCGCCGTTGACGGCCTGCCGGTGCTCCGTCCGGGCGGCCAGCAGCCGGTTCGCCCCCAGGGTCAGATCCTGCGGGTCCTCGCCGGCGGCGATTTCCTCCAGCACGGGCCGCGACAGGTCCGACAGCAGCTCTTCCGGGATCTCCGCGGCGAAGTCGGCGGCGGGGCGCAGGGCGCCCGTTTCCAAGGCGCGGTAAATGCGGCAGCCGTCGGCGCCCAGCGCGCGGGCCGTCTCGGCCGCGGCGACGTGCAGCGCCTTCTCGGCGTCGAGCTGGTCGCGCAGCGTGTGGACGATGTGGGCGAGCATCTTCTCGCGGTTGCGCACCCGCGCCAGCTCGGCGGAGCGCAGCACCTGCTCGGTCGTGTCGCGGCAGACGCCGCGCGCGCCCACCCACTCGCCCTGCGGACCGAACAGCGGCACCGCCGACACGACGAAGCAGGAGGGCAGATCGTCCACCCGCTTCAGCCACAGCTCGGCCTGGTCGACGGGGCGGTGGCTGTCGAAGGGCAACGGCAGGTCGCCCCACTCGCTCACCGCCAGATCCCTGGGGTTGCGACCAATCAACGCATCGGCGCTGTAACCCAGCGCTCCCTTGGGCGTGACAAAGACGAATCGCCCGTCCTTGCCCGTTTCCCAGGCAAAATCGCTCGAAACCTCGACCAGATCCTTGTAGCGGCGGCGCGACTCGATGAGCGTCTGGCGGAGCTGCCGCTCCAGGGTGGCGTCGCGCCCGAGCAGCAGGATTTCCCCGTCGGGCAGCGGCGTGGCCGCCCATTCGACGATCGTCACGCCGCGCGGCAGCTCGACCGGAACGGAGCGCAGGCCCGGCGCCACGCTGCAGGTCGCCAGCCACGCCTGGATGTCCACCAGCCAGCGCCCGTCGCCGGACAGAAGCTCGTCCGCGGCGGCGTTGGCCGCGGCGACCCCATGGCCGGAATCCAGCCAGATCGCCGGGCCGGGGAAAGCGGCCAGGAGCATGGGCGTCGGAACGGAGCCGGGCGGGTTGGCCGGCGGAGCTTCGGATGTTGGGTCTGCGGGCACGGTGTGGACCTGGGACTGCGCGACAGCGAGTATACCGGAAAAATGCGTTTCTTTCCCGAATCTTTCTTCAGGCGGTTTGGACGTTGCCCGTGCGCAACCATTCATTGAGAACAGCTCCATGCCGGAACGGAAAGGCGCCATGCGGCGAAGCGGCTTGCGGGCGGGCGGGCAAAGCCCCATTGTTCAGGCCATGACCGCTTCCCTCCGCGACACCGGGGTCTGGATCTTCGACCTCGACAACACCCTGTATCCCGCCTCCTGCAACCTGTTCGCCCAGGTGGACCGGCGCATCGGCGATTTCATCGCCGGGCATTTCGGCATCACCTACGACGAGGCGCGCGTCATGCAGAAGCGCTTCTTCCGGGAGCACGGAACGACTCTCCGCGGCCTGATGGTGGAGCACGACGTCGATCCGGTGCCCTTCCTGGATTACGTGCACGACATCGACGTGACGCCCGTCTCGCCCTGCCCCGGCATGGCGGGCGCGCTGGACCGGCTGCCGGGGCGCAAGATCATCTACACCAACGGTTCGGTCCGCCATGCGGAGAACGTGACGCGGCAATTGGGCATCGACGGCTGCTTCGAGGCGATCTTCGGCATCGTCGAGGCCGGCTACGTGCCCAAGCCCGACCCGCGCCCCTACGCCATCCTGGTGGACCATTACGGCATCGACCCCGCCCGCGCCTGCATGGTGGAGGACATCGCCCGCAACCTCGTCCCCGCCCACGCCATGGGCATGACCACCGTGTGGGTGCGCAGCGAGGCCGACTGGGCCCGCCCCGACGGGGGCGGAGTCGGCACCGGCAGCCACATCGACCACACCGTGGACGACCTGCCGGCCTGGCTGGAGGAGGTCGCGGGGGAAGCCGTCCCCTGAAGCCCCCATAGGCCCCATAAGAACAAGGCGACGTTGACAAGGCGCAGCGGCGCGGCCCATGTTCCGAACCCTCGAACAGACAGCCCAGCGAATGCCGCCATGAGCCACGCCAGCCTCGAATCCGCCGTCAACGCCGCGTGGGAAACCCGCGACACCCTGAACGTTTCGACCAAGGGCGCCGTCCGCGACGCCGTGGAGGAGGCCCTGTCCGGCCTCGATTCCGGCGATCTGCGCGTCGCGCAGAAGACGGACGCCGGCTGGGTGGTGAACCAGTGGCTGAAGAAGGCGGTCCTGCTGTCCTTCCGCCTGAACGCCAACGAGACGATCCCCGGCGCGCCGGGCGGCGCCTCCTGGTACGACAAGGTGCCGCCGAAGTTCGAAGGCTGGTCGGAAGCCCAGTTCCAGGCCGCCGGCTTCCGCGCCGTTCCGGGCGCGGTCGTCCGCCGCTCCGCCTATGTGGCGCCCAACGTCATCCTGATGCCCAGCTTCGTCAACGTCGGCGCCTATGTGGACAGCGGCACCATGGTGGACACCTGGGTCACCGTCGGGTCCTGCGCCCAGATCGGCCGGAACGTCCACCTGTCGGGCGGCGTCGGCATCGGCGGCGTGCTTGAGCCGCTCCAGGCCAACCCGGTCATCATCGAGGACGACTGCTTCATCGGCGCCCGCTCCGAGGTGGTCGAGGGCGTGATCGTGGAGCGCGGCGCCGTGCTGTCCATGGGCGTTTTCATCAGCGCATCCACCAAGATCATCGACCGCAACACCGGCGAGGTCTTCGTGGGCCGCGTCCCCGCCTACTCCGTCGTGGTTCCGGGCACCCTGCCGGGCAAGCCGCTGCCGGACGGCACGCCGGGTCCGGGCCTCTACTGCGCCGTGATCGTGAAGCGCGTGGACGAGCAGACCCGCGCCAAGACCTCCATCAACGACCTGCTGCGCGACTGACGCGGGGGAAGACGACACGATGAGCACCGACGCCGCGGCCCTTTCCTTCGATCCCTGCGATCCCGTCGCGGTGGCGCAGGCCCTGATCCGCTGCCCCAGCGTGACGCCCGAAGACGGCGGTGCGCTGGGCGTGCTGGAGGCGGCGCTGGCGCCGCTGGGCTTCGTCTGCCACCGCCTGCGGTTCGAGGAGGAGGGCACGGCGCCGGTGGACAACCTTTACGCCCGGTTGGGCACGGAGGGGCCGAACTTCTGTTTCGCCGGGCACACCGACGTGGTGCCCCCCGGCGAGCTGAAGGGCTGGTCCATCGACCCCTTCGCGGCGGAGATCCACAACGGGCGCCTCTATGGCCGGGGTGCGGTGGACATGAAGGGGGCGGTCGCCGCCTTCGTCGCCGCCGCGGCCCGCCATGTCAAGGCCGCCAAGGAAACGGGCGGAGCGCCCAAGGGCTCGATCAGCCTGCTGATCACCGGGGACGAGGAAGGGGTCGCCATCAACGGCACCCGCAAGGTGCTGGACTGGATGCGGGCCAACGGCGAGACGCTCGACGCCTGCGTGGTCGGGGAGCCGACCAACCCCAAGGCGCTGGGCGACATGATCAAGATCGGGCGGCGCGGCAGCATGACCGCCTTCCTGACCGTCTACGGCGCACAGGGGCACGTCGCCTATCCGCATCTGGCCGACAACCCGCTGCCCCGGCTGGCCCGCATGCTGGCCGCCATCACGGCGGAGCCGCTGGACGCCGGCACCCCGCATTTCCAGCCGTCGAACCTGGAGCTGACCACCATCGACGTGGGCAACCCGGCGCACAACGTCATCCCGGCGCTGGGCAGGGCGACGCTGAACATCCGCTTCAACGACCTGCACACCGCCGACACGCTGGTGGCGTGGCTGCGCGAGCGGTTCGACCGGGTGGGCGGCACCTACGAGCTGGATCACTTCGTGTCGGGCGACAGCTTCCTGACGCCGCCCGGCCCGCTGACCGAACTGGTCGCCGAGGCGGCGGAGCGCGTGACCGGGCGCCGCCCCGACTATTCGACCACCGGCGGCACGTCGGACGCCCGCTTCATCAAGAATTTCTGCCCGGTGGTGGAGTTCGGCCTCGTCGGGCAGACGATGCACAAGGTGGACGAGCACACCACGCTGGACGACCTGACCCGCCTGACCGACATATACGGCGAGGTCCTGCGGACCGTGTTCGACCGGATCGGTTGACGCAGGGCTTTGCCTGACCGCCCCCACCACCCTCCGGTGACCGCAACATGCCGCTGACCGCCCGGGACGTCGCCACTTCCGTCTTCGGCGCCTATCGTCTGGCGCGGTTCGACCCCACCGGATTGCAGCACCTGGACCGCACGCCGGAGGGCGCGTGGAAGTCCTTCTACGCCGCGGTGATCGTCGCCCCGGCCTGGGCGCTGCTTCTGGCCATCCGGCTGTGGGACCAGGTGCCGGACACGCCGCTGTTCCAGATCGTGATGGTGGAGGCCATCGCCTACGTCGTCAGCTGGACGGCCTTCCCGGTGGTCATGCACGGGGTGAGCGGGGTGCTGGACCGGCAGGCCCGCTATCTGGATTTCCTGTGCGCCTACAACTGGTCGTCGGTCGTGCAGATGACCGTCTATCTGCCGGTGGTCATCCTGGCCGCCACCGGGCTGCTGCCCGGCCCGATCTCCGAAGGGCTGGTGTTCGGCGTGATGCTGGCGATGCTGACCTACCAGTGGTTCGTCATGCGCACCGCGCTGGAGATTTCCGGCATCGCGGCGGCGGTCCTGGTCCTGCTCGACCTGTTCCTGTCCGCCCTCATCACCGATTTCGCCGACGGGCTGCTGTAGGAGCGTTGCCCCACCCCGGCCTTCCCCCGCTGGGCGGGGGAGGGTTAGGGTGGGGGCAAGCGACGCCCCGCCCCTCACGCCCCGCGGGTGCTGACGCCCGCGTCGGCGAAGGTGGCCATGCCGGCGTGGCAGGCGCAGGCCGACTTCACGATGTTGATCGCCAGCGCCGCCCCCGAGCCCTCGCCCAGACGCATGCCGAGATCGAGCAGCGGCTCCTTGCCGATGGCGGCCAGCAGGCGGTCGTGGCCCGGCTCGACGGAGCGGTGGGCGACCATGCAATGGTCCAGCGCCCGGCGGTCGGCCTTGAACAGCACCGCCGCCGCCGCCGTGCAGGCGTAGCCGTCCAGCAGCACCGGCACCCGCGCCATGCGGGCGGCCAGGATGGCCCCGGCGATCGCCGCCAGCTCATAGCCGCCGAAGCGGCGCAGGGCCTCGAACGGGTCGTCCTTGGCCTGCGGGTTGGCGGCCAGACCGGCCTCCACGGCGGCGACCTTGCGGGCCAGCCCCTCGTCGTCCACGCCGGTGCCGCGGCCCGTCCAGTCCTTGGCCTCGCCGCCGAACAGGGCGTGGCAGACCGCCGCCGCCGCGGTGGAGTTGCCGATGCCCATCTCGCCCAGCGCCAGAAGCTGGACGCCGCTCTCCACGGCCATCATGCCGTAGGCCATGGCCTGGCAGCAGTCCTCCTCGCCCATTGCCGGCCCCTGGGTGAAGTCGGCGGTGGGGGTTTCCAGATCCAGCTCGTAGACGCGCAGGTCGGCGTCGGCCACCTCGCAGAGCTGGTTCACGGCGGCGCCGCCGTTCTGGAAGTTGGCGACCATCTGGGCGGTCACCGCCGCCGGGTAGGCTGAGACGCCGCGGGCGGCAATGCCGTGGTTGCCCGCGAAGACGGCGACGCGCGGGCGGCGCACCTCCGCCGGGTGCTGGCCCTGCCACGTCGCCATCCACTGCGCGACCTCCTCCAGCCGGCCGAGCGCACCCGCGGGCTTGGTGAGCTGCCGTTCGCGCTGGAGCGCCGCCGTGCCGGCGTCGAGGTCCGGCCCCGGCAGGTTGCGCACGAGCGCGCGGATTTCCTCGAAGGTGATGGCGGGCTGCGTGTTGCTCATGGCGAAGGGTCCTGGCGCTGACGGCAGAGGATGCGGTGATGGAGAGGCGATGAAAAAAGCGGCGCGACCTTGGACCATTCGCGGGCCGCTGTCAAAGCGCCTCTCGTCCGGTCTGTTATCCGTTGCGGCGGGCGTGGGGTTGCCGTACTCCCAAAGACGATGCATGAGGAATCCGCCCCGCCCGTCTCCCGCTGGCCCGCCGATCTGGCCCTGGCCGTGGTCTTCCTGACGCGGCTGCCGCTGCGCCTGTCCGGCCCGCCGGCGGAGGACGCCCACGCCCGCGCCATGGGCTGGTTCCCCCTGGTCGGCGCCGGGGTCGGGCTGTTCGGCGGCGCGGTCTACGCGCTGGCCGCGCTGGCCCATCTGCCGCCGCTGCCGGCGGCGCTGCTGGCGCTGGGGGCGATGGTCTGGGTCACCGGCGCCCTGCACGAGGACGGGGCGGCGGACGTCGCGGACGGCTTCGGCGGCGGGCGCGACAAGACCCGCAAGCTGGAGATCATGCGGGACAGCCGGGTCGGCAGCTACGGCGTGCTCGCCATCGTCTTCTCGGTGGCGGTCCGCGCCGCGGCGCTGGCGGCGCTGGCGGAGCCGCGCGCCGTCATCCCCGCCCTGCTGGCGTCGGGCGCCCTGTCGCGCGGCGGCATGGCGGCGATCGCACGGCTGATGGACCCGGCCCGCGCC
>NZ_JAUJFI010000194.1 GCF_030849505.1 Azospirillum isscasi
TGCGAGCCGGGGGCCGCCGCGACCGTCTCCGGCGACGGCGCGCCGTAGAAGGCCGCCGCGGCCCCGCGCAGAGCGGATTCGGCGGAGCGGCCCGGCAGGCGCGTCCAGGCGTCCGCGGGAATCGGCGGCAGCGGATAGGGCCAGGGGTTGATGCCGGTGGACAGGTCCACCCAGGGCTCCGGCGCGCCGGGAAAGGCCGCCCGCGCGCCGTCGAGGTCACCGCCGTGGATAATGCTCTCTTGGACGATCCCCTTGGACCCCGCCACCGTTTCCGCCATCATCCCGCCCCTTCCCTTCCCCAGAGGATTCCGTCCCGTGGAGCTTCATCCGTCCGTGCTCGCCGCCGCTCTCCTCATCGAGGCCGCCGCCGGCTATCCGGACGCACTCTACGCCCAAATCCGTCACCCGGTGGTGTGGATCGGCGCGCTTATCGCCCAGCTCGACCGCGCGCTCAACCGCGAGCGTGATTCGTTCGCTTCGCGGAAGGCGGCGGGGGTGCTCGCCCTGCTGGTCCTGCTGCTGGTGGTGGGCGGCGCGGCGTCGGCGGTGGCGGGGCTGTGCCGCCATCTGCCGCTGGGCGGCCTGCTGGAAGCGGCCCTGGCCTCCACCCTTCTGGCGCAGCGCAGCCTGCACGACCATGTGGCGGCGGTCGCCGCCGCCTTCCGCGACGGCGGGCTGGACGCGGCGCGCGAGGCGGTGTCGCGCATCGTGGGCCGCAACCCGGCCACCCTGGACGAACACGGCGTCAGCCGCGCCGCCATCGAAAGCCTGTCGGAAAACTTCTCGGACGGGGTGGTGGCGCCGGCCTTCTGGCTGCTGGTGGGCGGGCTGCCGGGGATCGCGCTCTACAAGGCGATCAACACCGCGGACAGCATGATCGGCCACCGCACCCCCCGGCACGAGGCGTTCGGCTGGGCCGCGGCGCGGCTGGACGATCTGGTCAACCTGCCCGGCTCCCGCCTGTCGGCGCTGCTGATCTGGGTGGCCGCCCGCTTCACCGAGGGGGCGGATGCAGGCGAATCCTGGCGGTCGGTGCGGCGCGACGCCCACCGCCACCGCTCTCCCAACGCCGGCTGGCCGGAGGCGGCGATGGCCGGCGCGCTCGACCTGCGGCTCGGCGGGCCGCGGGTTTATGGCGCGGTGCGGGTCGAGGACGCCTGGATGGGGCCGGGCCGCACCGCCGCCACCGCGGCGGACATCACACGCGCCCTTCACCTCTACCGGCGCGCCTGCATCGCCCTGGTGGCCGGCGCGCTGCTGCTGGCGCTGACCCTCTGACATCGCCAAAAGAAAAGGGGCTCCGCAGAGCCCCTTTCCAAGTCAGACCACCCGGAAGTTCTTGAACTGCCAGGGATCGTCGTGGTCCACGTCCTCCGGGAACAGGCGTTCGCGGTCCTGCAGCGGGGTCCAGTCGCCATAGGCGCCGACCAGCTGGCCCAGATAGGGCGAGGCGATCTCCAGAATGCGCTGGAAGTCGATCTCGTCCGGCTCGACGATGCCGCGGTTCGGGTTCTCCAGCGCCCAGACGATGCCGGCCAGGACCGCCACCGTGACCTGGAGCGAGGTGGCGTTGTTGTACGGCACCAGCGCGCGCGCCTCGTCGATCCCCAGGCGGGAACCGAACCAGTAGATGCCCTTCTTGTGGCCCATCAGCAGCACGCCCAGCTCGTCGGTGCCGCTGACGATCTCGTGCATCATCAGGCGCTGGCTGGGCTGCATGTACCAGTTCTTGCCGGCCAGCTCGTGCACCGACTTCACCGCGTCGTCGCAGGGGTGATAGGCGTAATGCACGGTCGGGCGGTAGGTGACGTGGTTGCCGTCGCGCTGGGTGTAGTAGTCGGCGATGGAGATCGCCTCGCTGTGGGTGATGAGGAAGCCGTGGAACGGCCCCTCCAGCGGGGTCCAGGTGCGCACGCGGGTGGAGGCGCCGGGCCGCATCAGATAGATGGCGGCGTCGCAGCCGAACTCGTGGCGGCGCCCGTCGGCGGGGAAATGCTTCTCGTGGCTGCCCCAGCCGAGTTCGGTGGGCTGGCAGCCCTCGCCGACGAAGCCGTCGATGGACCAGGTGTTGACGAACTCGCCCACCTTCTTCGGCTCGTTGGACACCTGGGTGTCGCGCTCGGCGATGTGGATCACCTTGACGCCCAGCTTGGCGGCCAGAGCGCCCCAGCCGGCGCGGTCCTTCGGGATCTCCGTGGACTCACCGGTGTCCGCGGCGACGTTGAGCAGAGCCTGCTTCACGAAGTGCGAGACGAGGCCCGGGTTGGCGCCGTGGGTCAGCACGGCGGTCGGCCCGCCCTCGTAGGCGGCGCGGTGCGACAGCGCCGTCTCGCGCAGGGCGTAGTTCGAGCGCAGCGACGGCGACAGCGACGGGTCGGTGTAGCCGCCGGCCCACGGCTCGACGCAGGTGTCGATGTAGAGCGCGCCGACCTTGTGGCAGAACTCGAACAGGGCGACGGACGACACGTCCACCGACAGGTTCACCAGGAAATCGCCCTTGCCCAGCATGGGCTCCAGCACCTGGACGTAATTCTCCCTGGTCAGCGGCAGGTTGATGAATTTGACGCCAAGCTCATCGGCCTCCGCGTGACCGCGCTCTTCGGCGGTGACGATGGTGATCTGGTCCTTCGAGATGCCGATGTGGCGCAAAATCAGGGGCAAAACTCCCTGGCCAATCGATCCGAAGCCGACAATGACCATACGGCCGGTGAAGGTGATGTGCTTGGTATCCAGGGTCATCTAAGACGGTCCCCCGTGGTTGGCGTGACAAAAATACAGCCCGCCACCCTCGCGCCTTTTACGAAGGCGGAGAGCGGCGGACCAACGATGGTTTACGGTGATTTTTTAGGGATATCCACCGCTTTCCCGCGATGCGGGACTTACGCGGCGCAGCTCTTCAGGTCGTAGCCGGGGGTTTCCAGAAGCGGCGCGTCGGAAACCTCGACCACACGGGCCTGGTCGAACCCGTTGAAGGCGGTGCGCAGGCAGGAGCCATAGGCCCCCAACTGGCCCAGCTCGATCCAGTCGCCGGCGCGGATGTCCGCGGGCAGATGGAACGGGCCGTTCATGCGGTCCGCGCTGTCGCAGGTCGGGCCGTAGAAGGCGAAGGCCGCCATCGGCTCGTCGCCCATCGGCGCGAAGGGACGGATCATCCGGGCCGGGAAGCGGAAGCCGGGAACCCCGGCGTCCGACAGGGCGCCGTAGACGCCGTCGTTGATGAACAGCTCGTTGCCGCGGCGCTTGACCACCTGCACGACCAGCGACACGCCCGGCGCGACCAGCGCGCGGCCCGGCTCGCACCAGACGCGGCAGTGGGCCGGCAGGTCGAGCCTGGCCACGCCGCGGGCGATGGCGGCCATGAAATCGCCGAGCGGCGGCGGGGTGACGCCCGGATAAGAGACGGGGAAGCCGCCGCCCACATCCAGCACGTCGATCGTCACGCCCGATTCCGCGATGACGCGGCCCGCCAGTTCCAGCGCCCGCTCGTAGGCGGACGGGTCGAGCATCTGCGAGCCGACATGGAAGGACACGCCGACCTTCGGGGCCACCATGCGCACGGCCCGCAGCAGCTCCACCGCCTCCGCCGCCGGGGCGCCGAACTTGCCGGACAGGTCGTAGACCGCGTTGCCCTTGGGCAGGGCCAGACGCACCACGAGGCCGAGATCCGGGGCGTCGCCGGTCTCCTCCAGGATCTTCCGAAGCTCCTCCATGCTGTCCAGCACGAAGTCGCGCACGCCATACTGCTGGTAGGCGGCGCGGATCGCCTCGCGGCCCTTCACCGGGTGCATGTAGTGCAGGACGGCGTCCGGGAACATCTGGCGGATCAGGCGGATTTCGCCGGGCGAGGCCACGTCGAAATGGCGCACGCCGCCGGCCCACAGGGCGCGCAGCACCGCCGGCTCCGGGTTGCACTTCACGGCGTAGAGCACGTCGCCGGACACGGCGGCGTCGAAGGCGGCCACGAAGCTGGACGCGATGTCGGACAGCACGCCCGGACGGATGCAGTGCATCGGTTCCTCGGGCCGGGCCATCGCCACCGCCTGATGGACGGAGGTGCGGCGGCCCGACACCGGACCGGACACCGAAGACGAACCGGCAAAGGACGGGGCGGAGACGGAAACGCCGCGTCGCAGCGGGGCAACGGCGGAACGGGAGCGGATGAAGCCCATGGCGCACTCCTTACCCTGGGCCACCCGGCGCGGGGCGGTCCAGCGAACAGACGGGAACCCGGCACGGCCTTCAAAGCCGCGGACCGGAATTCGGGTTGTGGTGAAAGGCGACGGAGAAAAGCCGGGTCGAACGCTCGCGAGCGGGCTAACAGCTCCGCAGGTTCAAAGCGTCGATGTCCGGCTATGGGCTACCGTCTGAGAGCCCTGCCGTGGCGAGCCAACATGCCTACCTCCCTCTCGGGACCGGCCCACTGATGACCGGTTCTGCCAAAAAGGACGCGGTACGTCGTTGCATAACCACAGAGGGCCATTGGCACGTGCGAGTGCGTCGTCCCCGATGAATTACGCTTTTCCCCCGGGGATTCAAGTGATTTTTTGATGACAGGCTTTTTGACGGCGGGCCGGGGCCGGGATCGGGACCGGGGCCGGCGCCACGGTCAGCGGCCGGTTGCGCCCGCCGCCTCGGCGAAGGTCGGGCGGTCGGACCCGAGCACATGGTCCATCAGCCAGAAGCGCAGGAACCCGCGAACCACCACGCCGGAGTCGAGCCGCCCATTCTCCACCTGCTGCCGGATTCGGGCGAACTGCCCTTCCAGCATCCGGTGATGGTTGCGATGGGACACGAAGCGGCTGGGCGCCACGCGGCGCAACACCCCTTCCTCCATGGCGAAATGGGCGTGCACATGATCGTGCAGCATCCCCAGCAGGTCCAGCGACTCGCGAACCGGGGCACCCTGGCGGCTCATCGCGTCCAGCTCGTTCATCAGCTCGGCGAGTTGGCGGTGCTGCGCGTCCAGCGGCCCCACCCCGACGTCGAAGGCGCTGTCCCAGGCGATCAGCACCGCCCCCTCCGGTGCCGTGGAGGCGGCGCGCACCAGAGCGGCGTAATCGCCGTCGTGGCGGATCTCGTGCCGGCAAAGGGCGGCGTCCAGCGTGCCCGCCACCGTGCACAGGAAGTCGGGGCTGACCTCGCAGCCGCACACATAGTCGATCAGGCGCCCGAACTGCTGGTTCAGCATCGCGTGGTGGTTGGCGTGCTCCTCCCACCGGGCGAATCCGGCGGCGCGGATGATCACCTCTTCCTGGTCGAAATGCACGCGCATCTCGTCCGCGAACCGGCTGAAATGGGGGACCATGGCATCGCGGGAGGCGCCGGACGCGCACTCGCGGCGGATGGAGTCGACATGGTCCATCAACGAACGGTGGGTCGCGTCGATGAAACCGTTGCCCGTGCGCGGGACGGTATGGCCGTCCGTGGTCATGGAGCCTCCGAAGCGTGGGGCGCGCCGCCGCGGGGTGGGCGCCGGTGCCGAAGGGCTTCTAACAGCACCGGTTTTCGCCTGCAATCGGCTGCGGCGAAAGGTAACGGCGGCGGATGGTTCATGAGGGACGGGTCATCGGACGGGACCGGTTACCGGCTCATATTTCGGAAATCGGTCGGCGATCACGTCGCCGGTGAAGGTCGCCACCCAACCGTCCGGGCGCGTGAAGAACCGGATGGCGGTGAAATCCGGCTCCGGCCCCATGTCGAACCAATGCTTCATCCGCGCCGGAATGCTCAGCATGTCTCCGGCCCCACAGACGATTCGGTACACCTTTCCATCGGTGTGCAGATAGAAGGCGCCGCTGCCCTGCACGAAGAAGCGGGCCTCGTCCTCCTCGTGGGTGTGTTCCGCCAGAAAGGCCGCACGGCGGGCCGCCGCGTCCGTAAAGCCCCGCGGCATCCGCACCACGTCCGCGGACTGGAAGCCGCGCGCCTCCATCAAGGCGGCCACCGGCCCGTCGTAGGCGTCCAGCACGGCCTGCGCGTCGGCGACGTCGGGGATGGCCTGCGGCACCGGCCAGCGCTCGAACAGCACGCCGGCCAACGCCAGATGGGCGGCGACCAGGCCATGATCGGCGGACGCAAGCTCCACCACGGTGGGATCGGTGTCGCTGTAGACGGTCAGACGCGCCATGGCCGCCTCATTGTGCAGGTGCACTCAGAATGAAGCCAAGCGCCGGACAACGCAACCCAAGAGAATCAATTCATCCCGGAGTATGCACGCCCAGGGAGAACTATCGGCGGAACGCCAGTCCCAGCGACACCGCCAGCCCGGCCGCCAGCAGAAGGCCGACGAATCCGCCGACTCCGGCCCAGCCCAGCCCGTGCCAGAAGACCCCGCCCAGCGTGCCGGCGATGGTGGAGCCCATGTAATAGCAGAACAGGTAGATGGCCGACGCCTGCCCGCGGTTGACCGGCGCCCGCTGCCCGATCCAGCCGGACGCGATGGTGTGGACCCCGAAGAAGGCGAAGGTGAACAGGGCAATTCCCGGCGTCATCGTCCACAGGTTGTCGGGGGTCATCAGCGCCAGCCCGCCCGCCATCATCGCCGCGGCGGCGGCCAGAACCCGGCCCCGCCCCAGCCTGACGGCCAGCCCGCCGAACAGCGGCGAACTGACGACCCCGCAGAGATAGACCGTGAAGACGGCCCCGACCGCCGCCGGGCGCAGCTCGAAGGGGGGCGCCAGAAGACGGAAGCCGATGTAGTTGAAGACGGTGACGAAGGCCCCCATGGACAGGAACCCCATGGCGAACAGGGCCAGCAGCCCGCGGTCCATCAGGTGCCCGCGCCACGCCGCCGTCAGTTCCCGCATGCCCGCCGGGCGGCGCTGGAAGTTGCGCGAGGCGGGAAGCGCGAACCACACCGCCACCGCGGCGGCGATTCCCAGCGTCCCGACCACCCCCATCGCCATGCGCCAGGAGGCGAGATCGGCGACCAGCGCCGTCAGCGCCCGGCCCGACATGCCGCCCAGCGCCGTTCCGCCGATGTACAGCCCCATGGTGACCCCGGCGGAGCGCGGGTCCACCTCCTCCGACACATAGGCCATGGCGACGGCGGGCAGGCCGCTGAGCGCGACGCCCTCCAGAGCCCGCACGGCCAGCAACGGCGTCCAGTCCGGCGCCACCGCCCCGCTGATGCCGAGCGTGCCGGAGACGAGCAGCGACAGCGCCATGATGGCCTTGCGTCCGAAGCGGTCGGACACCGCCCCGGCGATCAGCAGCGCGAAGGCCAGAACGCCGGTGGACACCGACAGGGCAAGGCTGGACTGGGCGGGGGTGATGCCGAACTCCCGCGTGAATTCCGGCATCAGCGGCTGCACGCAATAGAGCGCGGCGAAGGTGGAGAAGCCGGCCACGAAGAGGATGCGGCTCGCCCGTTTGTAGGCCGGCGTGCCGGCGACGAGATACTCCGCCGCCGCGTTTCCCTGCCCCGCCCCCTGCCCTGCCGCCTCGACCGCCACCCTGCCGAAATCGCCGTCCGCCACGTCGCCCGCCCCTGCTGCGTTGCAGCAATCTTAATCCGGGGCGACTGTGCTCCCGCGGCGGCGCGCTGTCCAATAGATCAAACGCAGCTCTGCAATATGATTCCGCTATGACGGACGGGCGTCCGCCGGGGTCAGGGGATCAGGGCGCGCAGGTCGAAGTCCTTGGCGAAGGCCAGCATGGCACCGCAGGCGCTGGCGGAGGACACGCGCAGCACGCCGTTGCCGACGACGGTCGGGAACTTGCTCTTCTGAAGCGCCTGCTGCGCGCGGTCCAGGTCGGCCACCCGCAGCACCACGCCGGCAATGAAGGGACGAGGGACCGCCAGCGCCGGGTCGCCGGTCCAACCCCAATGCAGCGCGCCGGGATCGGCCACCAGGATGGGCGCGCTGCCGGTCGGCACGACGCGCACCGGCCCCTGCACCTCCACCGCCGTGCCGAACAGGCGGGCGTAGGAGGACGCGGTGGCGTCCGGATCGTCGGCGGCGACGACCAGGGCGGCAAGGCCGGTCACCGTGTTGTCGTGCTGGATCAGCTCCGGGCGCCAGACCACGTCGCGGGTGTGGTGCTCGCACAGGAAGACCCGTCCGCCCCATTCCGGAACGCCGTCGATGGGGGTCGTGGTGAAGCGCGCCTGCTGCACGCCCCCCGGAAGCTCCACCGGGCGCCCGAACTCCACCGGCTCGCCCGCCGGATAGCCGGCTTCGGTCAGGAGGCGCTGCGCCGCCCGCGCGTCATCGGTCTTCAGCGCCGCCGCGGCGATGCCCTCGCGGGTCTTCAGGACGTCGCTGTAGAAGGCGGTGAAGGGGTGCGGCTGCTCGATGGCGAGCAGTTCCAGATAGTCGCCCTCGCCGAACATAATCGTGTGGTTGGCGGACTTCAGCTCGCCATGCCGGCCCTTCGGAGAGATGGTGAAGCCCATGCGCCGGTAGGCGTCCTGCGCCTTCTCCAGGTCGCGGACCACGATGACGAGATGGTCGATGCCGTTGATTCCGTGAGCGCCCATGACCGATGCCTTTCCGCCTTGCCCGTCCGCCAGCCATAGTGCAGCGGAGCGCTTCAAGGCAAGCGCCGCAAAAAGAGGGGCCGGATGCTCGCGCAGCCGGCCCCGAGGACGCACTGCCTGTGGGGGATTACAGCGCGGCTTCGAGGTCCGGCAGAGCCTTGAACAGGTCCTCCACCAGACCGTAATCGGCGACCTGGAAGATCGGGGCTTCCTCGTCCTTGTTGATGGCGACGATGATCTTGCTGTCCTTCATTCCCGCCAGATGCTGGATGGCACCGGAGATGCCCACCGCGACATAGAGGTCCGGCGCCACGATCTTGCCGGTCTGGCCGACCTGATAGTCGTTGGGCACGAAGCCCGAATCGACCGCGGCGCGGCTGGCCCCGACCGCGGCGCCCAGCTTGTCGGCCACCGCCTCCAGCAGGTGGAAATTGTCGCCCGACTGCATGCCCCGCCCGCCCGAGACCACGATGCGGGCGGAGGTGAGCTCCGGACGTTCCGACTTCGACAGCTCGGCGGAGACGAAACGCGACAGGCCGGGATCGCCGGGCCCCGCCACCGTCTCGACCGCCGCCGCCCCGCCGCCGCCGACCGGATCGAAGGCGGTGGCGCGGACGGTGACGACCTTCACCGGATCGGCGGACATCACGGTCGCGATGGCGTTGCCGGCGTAGATCGGGCGCTCGAACGTGTCGGGAGCGACGACCGCGGTGATCTCGGAGATGGCGGCCACGTCCAGCAGGGCGGCCACCCGGGGCATCAGGTTCTTGCCCATCGAGGTGCCCGCCGCCAGCAGATGGCCGTAGCCGCCGGCCAACGACACGACCAGGGCCGACAGCGGCTCCGGCAGGGCGTGCTCGTAGGCCGCGTCGTCGGCCAGCAGCACCTTGGACACGCCGGCCACCCGGGCGGCCGCCTCCGCCGCGGCGGGGCAGCCGCGCCCGGCGACCAGGATGTGGACC
>NZ_JAUJFI010000195.1 GCF_030849505.1 Azospirillum isscasi
CAGACCGTGCAGAAGGGCGACTTCCTGGCCGAGGTGGACCCGCGGCCCTTCAAGCTCGCCGTCGAACAGGCCGAGGCGAAGGCGCGCGAGGCGCAGGCCGGCGCCCGCCGCGCCGCCGGGCAGGCCCGCGGCGGGGAGTCGGGTTATGGGGTGCACCGCTTCCCCAACGGCGACGTCTACGAAGGGTCCTGGAACCGCGGGCTGGGCAACCTCTCCGTGCAGGGCACGATCAGCCGGAACGGGGTGGGGGTCTACCGCTTCGCCAACGGTCAGGTCTACGAGGGGGAGTGGAAGAACGACCAGATGTCCGGTTACGGCGTCCTGAGCTTCCCGTCCGGCGACCGGTTCGAGGGGACCTTCGTGAGCGCGGTGCCGAACGGGCCCGGCGTCTACCGCTTCGCCAACGGCGATTCCTACGCGGGCGAGGTCCGCCAAGGGCGCGTGGACGGCCATGGCGAACTGGCCTTCGGCAACGGCGAGCGCTTCAGCGGCGTCGTGGTGGACCGGCTTCCGGCGGGGCCGGGCGAGCTGTCCATGCGCGGCGGCACCCGCCATGTCGGGCAGTTCCGCGGCGGCATCCAGGACGGTCCGGGTGCGGCCATCGACTCCGCCGGCGCGATGCAGCCCGGCATCTGGCGCGGTGCCACACTGCTGAGCCGCTAAAGCGGATTGCGATCCGCTTTGGACCGCGTCGGACGGTGCCGGTCTTTGGTGCGAAGCGCTGCTGAAAATAAAGGCATCCTTATGGAAGTGAGCAAAATTTAATCAATATGCGACGGCCTGCATAATTCGTAAGCGAATCCTTGGCGGCCCTTCCCGGCGGATTTGCTGGCTTCCGCAAGTCCGGGGCGTTGTGGCATCACATTTGCGAAGCATCCCCCGTGGCGCCTGAGGCGGGCGCCAGACCAAAGAACGGGGGGTATTCACAATGTTCAAGTCGGGCTTCAAGACCGGCCGCACCCTGGCGGCTGCCGCCGGCCTTGCCGTCACGTTCGCCGCGGGCTTTGCCGCACCCGCGTCCGCCCAGGACACCATCAAGGTCGGCATCCTCCATTCCCTGTCGGGCACCATGGCGATCAGCGAGACCACGCTGAAGGACGTCATGCTGATGCTCATCGAAGAGCAGAACAAGAAGGGCGGCGTTCTCGGCAGGAAGCTGGAGCCGGTCGTCGTCGATCCCGCCTCCAACTGGCCCCTGTTCGCCGAAAAGGCGCGCGAGCTGGTCACCAAGGACAAGGTGGCCGCGGTGTTCGGCTGCTGGACCTCGGTCAGCCGCAAGTCGGTCCTGCCGGTGTTCGAGGAGCTGAACAGCATCCTGTTCTACCCTGTGCAGTATGAGGGCGAGGAGTCTTCGCGCAACGTCTTCTACACCGGCGCCGCTCCGAACCAGCAGGCGATCCCCGCCGTCGATTATCTGGCGGAGAAGGAAGGCGTGAAGCGCTGGGTGCTGGCCGGCACCGACTACGTCTACCCGCGCACGACCAACAAGATCCTCGAAACCTACCTGAAGTCCAAGGGCGTCAAGGCCGAGGACATCCTGATCAACTACACCCCGTTCGGCCATTCCGACTGGCAGAACATCGTCGCCGACATCAAGAAGTTCGGCTCCGCCGGCAAGAAGACCGCGGTCGTCTCGACCATCAACGGCGACGCCAACGTCCCCTTCTACAAGGAGCTGGGCAACCAGGGCATCAAGGCGCAGGACATCCCGGTCGTCGCCTTCTCCGTGGGTGAGGAGGAACTGGCCGGCATCGACACGAAGCCGCTGGTCGGGCATCTGGCCGCCTGGAACTACTTCATGTCGGTGAACACGCCGGAGAACGCCGACTTCATCAAGAAGTGGCAGACCTTCACCAAGAACGACAAGCGCGTCACCAACGACCCGATGGAGGCCCACTACATCGGCTTCAACATGTGGGTGAAGGCGGTCGAGAAGGCCGGCACCACCGACAGCAACGCCGTGATCGACAGCCTCGTCGGCGTGTCGGTTCCGAACCTGACCGGCGGCTACTCGGCCATGCTCCCGAACCACCACATCACCAAGCCGGTGCTGATCGGCGAGGTGCAGGAGAACGGCCAGTTCGAGACCGTCTCCAAGACGCCGGGCCTCGTGGTCGGCGACGAGTGGTCGGACTTCCTGCCGGACAGCAAGGACCTGATCTCCGACTGGCGCGCCCCGATGTCCTGCGGCAACTTCAACGTGAAGACCGGCAAGTGCGGCGGCAAGGGGTCGTGAGGACCTGAGCAACGGCAACGTGTTGCCCCCTCCCTAACCCTCCCCTGCGAGAGCGGGGGAGGGCCGGGGTGGGGGCAGGCGCCCTCTCTTTGAATAGCCTTCCGACACATCACGGGAACCGCGATGCACCGCGCACTCTGCTGGCTGCTGGCCGCGTTTCTGGCGCTGGCCGCACCCGCCGCCTTCGCCGCCGATCAGGGCGCCGCCGATCTGGCCCCGCTGGTCCGCGGCCTGGGCGCCGGCAGCTACGCCGACACCGAAAAGGCCCTCTCGGCGCTTGCCGGGACCGGCGACCCCGCCGCCGTGCCGGTGATCGAGGCCCTTCAGGCCGGCGACCTGCACGTCCGCAAGGCGGACGGGGCCGTGGTCGTCGCCAAGCGGGCCGGCAGCGGCTTCGCCCTGACCGACCCGCTGACCGGCGCCGCGCTGGGCGAGGCGGACCGCAACGCGGTCGAGAAAATCCGGATCAACAACGCCCTGCGCCGCACGATCAGCGCGACGCTCGGCGCGCTCACCCTGATGAGCCCCGATGCCAACACCCGCCGGCAGGCCGCCGAGGCGGTGTTCAAGAGCCGCGACGCCAACGCGCTGGACGCGCTGAACACGGCGCTGGCCAAGGAAACCGACGAGCGCGTGCGCCGCGCGATGACCCAGGCGCGGGCCGCCGTCCTGCTGGCCGGGGATGCCGCGGACGCCGACAAGGTCGCCGCCGTCGCGGTGCTGCAGGAACGCGGCGACCAGGACGCGCTGGCCCTGCTGAACGGCGCCGCCAACAGCGTCTCCAATGGGGGCAGCGACGCGGTGAAGGACGCCGCGAAGAAGGCCGTTGCGTCGGTCGAGCAGCGGCTGGCCCTGTGGGGCGCCGCGCAGAACCTGTGGTACGGCCTGTCGCTCGGCTCGGTCCTGCTGCTGGCGGCGATCGGGCTGGCGGTCACCTTCGGCGTCATGGGCGTCATCAACATGGCGCATGGCGAGATGGTGATGATCGGCGCCTACGCCACCTTCCTGGTGCAGGAAGCCTTCCGCCAGTGGGCGCCGGGCCTGTTCGACTTCTCCATCCTGGTGGCTCTGCCCGTCGCCTTCCTCGTCTCCGGCGCGGTCGGCGTCGCCATCGAGCGCAGCGTGATCCGCTGGCTCTACGGCCGCCCGCTGGAAACGCTGCTGGCGACCTGGGGCCTGTCGCTGGCGTTGCAGCAGGCGGTGCGCTCCATCTTCGGGCCGACGAACCGCGAGGTCGGCGCCCCGTCCTGGATGTCCGGGGCGTTCGAGCTGGGCGGGCTGACCATCACCTACGGGCGGCTGTGGATCGTCGTCTTCGCCTTCCTCGTCTTCGGCGCCCTTCTGGTGGCGCTGCGCAAGACGTGGTTCGGGCTGAGCATCCGCGCGGTCACCCAGAACCGCAGCATGGCCAACGCCATGGGCATCCGCACCGCGCGGGTGGACGCGCTGACTTTCGGGCTCGGTTCGGGCATCGCCGGGCTGGCCGGGGTGGCGCTGAGCCAGATCGACAACGTCAGCCCCAACCTGGGCCAGGGCTACATCATCGACAGCTTCATGGTCGTGGTGTTCGGCGGCGTGGGCAATCTGTGGGGCACGCTGGTCGGCGCGCTGGCGCTCGGCGGCGTCAACAAGTTCCTGGAGCCCTACGCGGGCGCGGTGCTGGGCAAGATCCTGGTGCTGATCTTCATCATCCTGTTCATCCAGAGGCGTCCGCGCGGCCTGTTCGCGCTGAAGGGCCGGGCGGTGGAGGCCTGATCCGATGCTGACCCGATTTTTCCTCATGGGCCTGGACAAGAAGGCCGGCGTGCTGCTGACCGTCCTGGCGGTGCTGGCCGTGGCGGTGCCGTTCATGGCGCTGGGCACGGCGCCGGACTCGCCCTGGCACCTGTCCACCCACACGGTGGCGCTGCTCGGCAAGTATCTGTGCTTCGCGCTGCTGGCGCTGTCGCTCGACCTCGTGTGGGGCTACGTCGGCATCCTGTCGCTGGGGCACGCCGCCTTCTTCACGCTCGGCGGCTATGCCATGGGCATGTACCTGATGCGGCAGATCGGCTCCCGCGGCGTCTACGGCAACGCGGACCTGCCGGACTTCATGGTCTTCCTGAACTGGACGGAACTGCCCTGGTACTGGCACGGCTTCGACCATTTCTGGTTCGCCGCGGTCATGGTGATGGTGGTGCCGGGCCTGCTGGCCTTCGCCTTCGGCTGGTTCGCCTTCCGCTCGCGCGTCACCGGCGTCTATCTGTCGATCATCACGCAGGCGCTGACCTTCGCGCTGATGCTGGCCTTCTTCCGCAACGACATGGGGTTCGGCGGCAACAACGGCCTGACCGACTTCAAGGAGATCCTGGGCTTCGACATCCAGGCCGCCTCGACCCGCGTCGGGCTGTTCGTGGCGACGGTTGTGGCGCTGGCCATCGGCTACGTCCTGGCCTCCGCCGTCGTGGCGTCCAAGCTCGGCAAGGTGCTGATCGCCGTGCGCGACGCGGAGAGCCGGGTGCGCTTCATGGGCTACGAGACCGACCGCTACAAGCTGTTCGCCTGGACGCTGTCGGCCTGCATGGCCGGGGTGGCGGGCGCGCTCTACGTGCCGCAGGTCGGCATCATCAACCCCTCGGAATTCTCCCCCGCCAGCAGCATCGAGGCGGTGATCTGGGTCGCCGTCGGCGGGCGCGGCACGCTGGCCGGGCCGGTGCTGGGCGCGGTGCTGGTGAATTTCGGCAAGAGCTACTTCACGGCGGCCCTGCCGGAGCTGTGGCTGTTCGCTCTGGGCGGCCTGTTCGTGCTGGTCACCCTGTTCCTGCCCAAGGGCATCCTGGGCCTTGCCGCGCAGTTGCGCCAACGCCTGCCGTCGCGGGGCGCCGTCGCCGGCACCCCGGCCGGCCAGAAAGGGGTCTGATACATCATGAGCGCGGAAGACACCCTGCTGTATCTGGACGGCGTGTCGGTCAGCTTCGACGGGTTCCGGGCGCTGAACAGCCTGTCGCTGGTCATCGAGCCGGGCGAGATGCGGGCGATCATCGGGCCGAACGGCGCCGGCAAGACGACCATGATGGACGTCATCACCGGCAAGACCCGTCCCGACACCGGCACCATCCTGTTCGAAGGCCGGACCGACCTGACCAGCCTGCGCGAGCCGGCCATCGCGAACCTGGGCATCGGGCGCAAGTTCCAGCGCCCCACCGTGTTCGAGATGCACACGGTCTGGGACAATCTGGAACTGTCGCTGAAGGCGCCGCGCCGTCCGCTGAAGACGCTGACCTATTCGGCCACGAAGGAGGACCGGGCGCGAATCGAGGAGATCCTCGACATCACGCGCCTGTCGCCGCGCCGCGACCGCCCGGCGGGCAGCCTGTCGCACGGCGAGAAGCAGTGGCTGGAGATCGGCATGCTGCTGGCCCAGGACCCGAAGCTGCTGCTGGTGGACGAGCCGGTGGCCGGCATGACCGACGCGGAGACGGAGCAGACCGCCCACCTGCTGAAGGACATCGCCGGCAAGCATTCGGTGATCGTCGTGGAGCACGACATGGTCTTCGTTCGCGAACTGGGCGTGAAGGTCACGGTGCTGCACGAGGGCTCGGTGCTGGCCGAAGGCTCGCTGGATTCGGTGAGCGCCAACAAGCAGGTCATCGACGTCTATCTGGGCCGGTGACCGTCAACATTTCCCCTCCCCCCGAGGCGGGAGAGGGGTTTTGGATCAGAGGAATCCGCATGCTCGACGTACGGTCTGTCGATCTCCATTACGGCGCGGCGCAGGCGCTGCGCGGCGTGTCGCTGACGGCGGAGGTGGGGAAGGTCACCTGCCTGCTGGGGCGCAACGGCGTCGGCAAGTCCTCGCTGCTGCGCGCCATCGTCGGGCTGAAGCCGGTGTCCGGCGGAACCATCGCCTGGGACGGCGGCGACATCACGAAGCTCGCCCCGTCCGAACGGGCGCGGCGCGGCATCGCCTATGTCCCGCAGGGGCGCGAGATCTTCCCGCTGCTGACGGTGCGGGAGAACCTGCTGACCGGCTACGCGCCGCTGAAGCGGGCCGACCGCTCCATCCCCGACGAGGTGTTCGAGCTGTTCCCTGTGCTGAAGTCCATGCTGGACCGCCGCGGCGGCGACCTGTCGGGCGGGCAGCAGCAGCAACTCGCCATCGGGCGGGCGCTGGTGACGCGGCCCCGGCTGCTGGTGCTGGACGAGCCGACCGAGGGCATCCAGCCCTCGATCATAAAGGACATCGGGCGGGCCATCGCCTACCTGCGCGACAAGGGCACCATGGCGATCCTGCTGGTGGAGCAGTATTTCGAGTTCGCCCGCGATCTGGCCGACGACTGGGCGGTCATGGAACGCGGCGAGGTCATGCTGGCGGGCAGCCGCGACGGGCTGGAGGAGAGCGAGGTCCGGCGGTACCTGACCGTCTGACGCGCCTCCGTCCGGGGTATCCTCGCGAAGGCGGAGCTGCGGTCCCGCCATCCTGTGCTTCCCGTGGTGGGCACCGGGAACGCCGCCTTCGCGAGGATGGCACCCCTGCGCTTTGTGGAGCTTGGCGGCGGGCGGCGATGCGCTACCATCGGTGACGTCGTTTCCACACCGAAGGCAGTTCCGAATGTCGAGCGCCCTGTCCGTCGAACCCGTTCTCCAGCAGGTTGACCGCAGTTTTGAAGACTCCCTGGGCCGCCTGTGCGACCTGCTGCGCATCCCCAGCGTCAGCACCGACCCGGCCTGCAAGGGCGACGTGCGCCGCGCCGCGGACTGGCTGGCGCGCGAACTGAGCGGGCTGGGCTTCGACGCCTCCGTGCGCGATACGGCGGGCCACCCGATGGTCGTCGCCCACCATGCGGGGCCGGGCGGTGACGATGTTCCGCACATCCTCTATTACGGCCATTACGACGTGCAGCCGGCGGAACCGCTGGAGCTGTGGAACAGCCCGCCCTTCGAGCCGGCCATCGTGGAGGCCGAGCATGGCCGCCGCATCGTCGCCCGCGGCGCCGTGGACGACAAGGGCCAGGTGATGACTTTCATCGAGGCGTTCCGCGCCTGGCATGCCGTGCACGGCACCCTGCCGATCCGCGTGACCGTCCTGCTGGAGGGCGAGGAGGAGACGGGAAGCCCGAACCTGCTGCCCTTCATGAAGGGCAACGCGGAGGAGTTGAAGGCCGACGTCTGCGTCATCACCGACACCAATTCCTGGAACATCGACACGCCGGCCATCACCACCCGGCTGCGCGGCCTGCTCTATGTCGAGGCGACGCTGCACGGGCCGGACCACGACCTGCATTCCGGCCTGTTCGGCGGCGCGGTGCTGAACCCGATCAACGCGCTGACCCGCATCCTGGGCCAGATCCACGACGAGGACGGGCGCGTCCGGTTCCCCGGCTTCT
Source organism: Azospirillum isscasi (assembly GCF_030849505.1). Lineage (GTDB taxonomy): Bacteria > Pseudomonadota > Alphaproteobacteria > Azospirillales > Azospirillaceae > Azospirillum > Azospirillum isscasi. The sequence continues at coordinate 7,603 of NZ_JAUJFI010000195.1, forward strand.
ACGACGACGTGGCCGAGCCCACGGACGAGGAGAAGGCGATGTGGCGGGACCTCGGCTTCGACGAGGCGGCCTTCCTGGCCGGCGTCGGGCTGAAGACCCCGGTGGGCGAGGCCGGGCGCAGCGCGCTGGAGCGGCTGTGGTCGCGCCCGACCTGCGACATCAACGGCATCTGGGGCGGCTACACCGGCGAGGGCTCCAAGACGGTGATCGCGGCCAAGGCGTCGGCCAAGCTGTCCTGCCGCCTCGTGCCGGCCCAGGACCCGGAGAAGATCCTGGCCGGGATCAGGAGCTTCCTGGAAGAGCGCACCCCGGCGGACGGGCGTTGGGAGGTCAAGGTGTTCAGCCATTCGCCGGGCGTCCAGGTGCCGACCGACAGCCCCTATCTGCGCGCCGCCATGGCGGGCCTGGGCGACGTGTACGCCAACAGGCCGGCGCTGGTCGGCAGCGGCGGCTCGATCCCCGTGGGCGGCTACATCCGGCAGGCGCTGGGCTTCGATTCGATCTTCGTCGGCTTCGGGCTGGAGGACGACCGCATCCATTCGCCCAACGAGAAGTTCGAGGTGAAGTGCCTGCACAACGGCATCCGCTCCCACGCCGCCATGCTGGCGCGCTTCGCCGCGCTGTAAGAAACCTTGGCCCCCCCTTTCCCGGCCGGAGCGGGGGGGGGGGCCGCGTCAGTGCGGCTTCAGCGCCTCGACCACCTGCATGTGGCCTTGCAGCGCGCCCAGCGTGAGGGCGGAGTTGCCGGCGGTGTCCATGCGGAAGGGGTTGGCGCCGCGCTCCACCAGCATCCGCGCCACGCGGTCGTGGCCGTTGTTGGCGGCGTACATCAGGGCCGACCAGCCGTGGCTGGCCACCCGGTCCACCGACACGCCGCGGTCGATCAGGACCTTCACGACCCCTTCGTGGCCGCGGGCCGCCGCCGCCATCAGGGCGGTCTTGCCGTCGTCGTTGGTGGCGTCCAGCTCCGCCCCGGCGGCGGCCAGCGCGTGGATCACCGCTTCGTGCCCGCCCCAGGCGGCGTACATCACCGCGGTGGCGCCGTCGGCGGTGCGCAGCTCCGTCTTGGCCCGGCGGTCGATCAGCAGCCGCACCGCGTCCGTCAACCCCTGTTCGGAGGCCAGCATCAGCAGGGTCTTGCCGTTGTCCACCCGCTTGTTCGGGTCGGCGCCGCCGTCCAGCGCGCGTTTCAACTCGTCCGTGCGGCGCATCAGGGCGATGGCGCCGTCGCGGCTGTCCAGCCCGGGCCGGACCTCCGCCGCCGCGGGGGACGCGGGGATGGCGGGGCTGCTGGCCGCGGCGGTGGCGGTGGCGGTCGCAGTGGCGGGCAGCACGCGCCTTTCGCCCGCGGCCTTGATGCGGTCGCGCAGATCGCCGGTGTTGGGAGCCACGATCAGGGCGCGCTCGTAGAAGCGCCGCGCCTCGTCCCAATTGCCGTCGCGCTCGGCCAGGGAGGCCCAGCGGCGGTAGGTCTCCTCCATGGTCGCCAGCAATTCCTGGATCTCCGGCGTGGCCGGAGCGATCTCCCGCAGGCGGGACACCGTCTCATAGGCGTTGTTGTTCGGCGGCGTGGTCAGGAGCTTGGCGGCGATCTGCCGGCGCGCCTGATCGACCAGGACGCGCACGCGCTGGCTGAGGCCGGCGTCGTCTGCCGAGAGGGGGGCCGTCGAGAGGGGAGGCGTCGAGAGGGCAGCGGACGGCGTCGCCGGCGGGGGCGCCGGCATGGCCGCGGCTTGCGGCGCCGCCTGGGGGGCCATCTGGGGCGCCGGTTCGTCCACCAGCGGCGGCAGGGTC
>NZ_JAUJFI010000196.1 GCF_030849505.1 Azospirillum isscasi
CGCCCGCCGGTGCCGCCGGCGCGGCGGGCGCGGCGGCGGGTGCCGCGGCGAACATCCTGCCCCACCGCGCCGTCTACAAGATGTCGCTGCTGTCCGCCCGCAACAGCTCGAAGGTCAGCGACGTGCGGGGCCGCATGCTGTTCGAATGGGCCGACGCCTGCGACGGCTGGACGACGGAGCAGCGCTTCCAGCTCCGCTTCGTCTACGCCGAAGGCGACGAGATGGCGATGACCACCAACTACACGACGTGGGAGGCGAAGGACGGGCGGCGTTACCGCTTCAACGTCCGCAAGCTGATCAACGGCGAGGAGGACGAGGAGGTGCGCGGCGACGCCCGGCTGGCCAAGGACGGCACCGGCACCGCCGCCTTCTCCAAGCCGGAGCCTCAGGACATGGAGCTGCCCCCCAACACCATGTTCCCGACGGCGCACACCCTGGCCGTGCTGGACCACGCCGGCGCGGGCGACACCTTCTTCAACCGGATCGTCTTCGACGGCGCCGACTCCGAAGGTGCGACCGAAGTGTCCACGGTCATCGGCGCCGCGATCCAGGCCAAGGAGGACGGCGCCGAGCCGCTGCTGAAGGGCAAGAAGGCGTGGCCGGTGCGCATGGCCTTCTTCCCGCTGAAAAGCGACTCCGCCCAGCCGGAGTACGAGATGAGCCTGCGCCTGCTGCAGAACGGCGTTGCCGAGTCCATGCAGATCGACTACGGCGATTTCACCGTGAACGCCATCCTGGAGAAGGTGGAGGCTCTGCCCAAATCGGGATGCTGACCTTTGGTTGCATAACCCGCAACCTCTGGCGCAATTCGTTACAAATCAGTTTACCGTATTTTGAGAAACTGGCCTACACTGTGCATGGTGCCCCCGGCACCCCGGCAACAGCCGCGGCGCGCACCGGCAGCAGGATGAGGGTTTCTCTATGGCCAAGAAGCAGGTTTTGGTGGGACAGGTGTTCCAGACCGTCGGCGCGACCAACGGGCGGTCCTGGCGCGTTCGGGAAACCGTGACCCTGTACGGCATCCCGCATGCCCGCGTGGTCAGCACGGAGGACGAAGGCGACGCCAAGACGCTGAGTTGCCTCGTTCTCACCGACTCCAACTATTACCGGATGATCGGATCGCCCTCCGCCGGCAGCGTCGCGGCCTGACGCCATACGGTTTCAAAGGAAAGCCCCCCGGCCTTGCGGACGGGGGGCTTTCCTTTTTGGGCCGCCCTTGCCTCCCCGCCGAAGCGGAGAGGCAAGGGAAACGGTTCATCAAGCGTCAGGTGGCGGCCTTCGGCGTCTCGGCGGCGACCTTCGGCTTCGGCAGGTCCAGCTTCAGGTGCAGCTCGCGCAGGCGCGTCTGGTCCACCGGGGCCGGGGCCTGCATCAGCAGATCCTCGGCGCGCTGGTTCAGCGGGAAGGCGATGACCTCGCGGATGTTCGGCTCGTCGGCCAGCAGCATCACGATGCGGTCGATGCCCGGAGCCGAACCGCCGTGCGGCGGGGCGCCCAGCTTGAAGGCGCTCAGCATGCCGCCGAAGCGGGCTTCCAGCTCCTCCGGCGGGTAGCCGGCGATCTCGAACGCCTTGTACATCACCTCCGGCAGATGGTTCCGGATGGCGCCCGAGGACAGCTCCACGCCGTTGCACACGATGTCGTACTGGAACGCCTTGATGTCCAGCGGGTTCATCGTGTTCAGCGCCTCCAGGCCGCCCTGCGGCATGGAGAAGGGGTTGTGGCTGAAGATGACCTTGTTGGTCTCCTCGTCCAGTTCGTACATCGGGAAGTCGACGATCCAGCAGAAGCGGAAGGCGTTCTTCTCGATCAGGTCCAGCTCCTCGCCGATCTTCGTGCGGGCGAAGCCGGCCAGCTTGGCCGCCGGGCCGGGCTGGTCGCAGACGAAGAAGACCGCGTCGCCGTCCTCCACACCCGCCAGCGTGCGCAGTTCCGCCTGGGCGGCCTCCGGCACGAACTTGGCGATCGGGCCCTTGCCACCCGCCGCCTCGAAGATGATGTAGCCGAGACCCGGCGCGCCCAGGCCGCGCGCCCAGTCGTTCAGCTTGTCGAAGAAGCTGCGCGGCTTGTCGGACACCTTCGGGGCGCGGACGGCGCGGACCACGCCGCCCTTCTCCAGCGTCTGCTTGAAGGCGCGGAACTCCACGTCGTCGCGCTTGAACACCGCGGTGACGTCGGTGATTTCCAGCGGGTTGCGCAGGTCCGGCTTGTCGTTGCCATACTTCAGCATCGACTCCGCGAAGGAGATGCGGCGGAAGGGCGGCTTGTCGATGACCGGCGGCGTCTCGCGGCGGAAGCCGCCGAACTCGTCGAAGATGCCGTGCAGCACCGGCTCGATGGCGGCGAAGACGTCGTCCTGGGTGACGAAGGACATCTCGAAGTCGAGCTGGTAGAACTCGCCCGGGCTGCGGTCGGCGCGGGCGTCCTCGTCACGGAAGCAGGGGGCGATCTGGAAATAGCGGTCGAAGCCGGCGACCATCAGCAGCTGCTTGAACTGCTGCGGCGCCTGCGGCAGGGCGTAGAACTTGCCGGGATGGTTGCGGCTGGGCACCAGATAGTCGCGCGCACCCTCCGGCGAGGAGGCGGTGAGGATCGGCGTCTGGAACTCCGTGAAGCCCTGCTCGATCATGCGGCGGCGCGCCGACGCGATGACGCGCGAGCGCATCAGGATGTTCTCGTGGATGCGCTCGCGGCGCAGGTCCAGGAAGCGGTAGCGCAGGCGCACGTCCTCGCCGGCGTCGGTGTCCTGATTGACCTGCAGCGGGATCTGCTCCGCCTCGCCCTGCACCGTCAACTCGGCGATCTGCACCTCGATGCGCCCGGTCGGCAGGCGGTCGTTGATGGTCTCCGCCGTGCGCTTCACCACCTTGCCGGTCACGGTGATCACCGATTCCAGCTTCAGCCGCTCCGCCGCCTGGAAGGCCGGGTTGGAGGTGTCGACCACGCACTGCGTCAGGCCGTAATGGTCGCGCAGGTCGATGAACAGGAGCTGTCCATGGTCGCGCTTGCGGTTGATCCAGCCCGACAGGCGGACAATCTGACCGGCGTTCTCTTCGCGAAGCTGGCCGCAGGTGTGCGTGCGGTAGGGGTGCATGGGTCGAAACACCTTGGAAAAGGTCGGAATCCTGCGCGGAAAAGCGGCCCGACACACCACACCGACCGCGCGGGAATGTCAAGTCGCCATCCGCGTCCGATGCTACCGGGGAGACTTGCCGAAGGGCGAGCTTTCGCGCGGACGCGCGCTCGTGTATGAACCCCGCATGACACTCATCACGACCACCGAAGACCTCGACGCCTTCTGCCGCTCGCTGGCCGGGGCGGACTACATCACCGTCGATACCGAATTCCTGCGCGAGAAGACCTACTGGCCGCAGCTCTGCCTGGTGCAGGTGGGCGGACCGGACGGCGCGGTCGCCATCGACCCGCTGGCCGAGGGCATCGATCTGGCGCCGCTGTTCCGCGTCATGGTGGACCCCGCCATCCTGAAGGTGTTCCACGCCGCCCGGCAGGACGTGGAGATCTTCTGGCATCTGTCCGGCCAGATCCCCCACCCGCTGTTCGACACCCAGGTCGCCGCCATGGTCTGCGGCTTCGGCGAGAGCGTGGGGTACGAGACGCTGGTCACCAAGCTGGCCGGCGCCCGCATCGACAAGTCCAGCCGCTTCACCGACTGGTCGCACCGCCCCCTGACCGAGCGGCAGCTGACCTACGCGCTCTCCGACGTGATCCATCTGCGCCCGGCCTACGAGAAGCTGAAGCGCCGCCTCGTCCGGTCGGGCCGCGCCCACTGGCTGGAGGAGGAGATGGCCGTCCTGACCGACCCGGCCACCTACCAGGTGGACCCGGACAGCTCCTGGCTGCGGCTGAAGGTGCGCACCAACAAGCCGCGCTTCATGGCCGTCCTCAAGGAGCTGGCGGCGTGGCGGGAGCGCGAGGCGCAACGCCGCGACCTGCCCCGCTCCCGCGTGCTGCGGGACGAGGCGCTGCTGGAGATCGCCGCCCACGCCCCGACCAGCGTGGACGACCTCGCCCGCACGCGCGGCATGGGCCGCGGCTTCGCCGAGGGGCGGCAGGGCGCCGACGTGCTGGCCTGCGTCCAGAAGGGGCTGGACGTTCCGGAGGCCGACCTGCCGCGCGTCGAGCCGCGCGAGGAGCCGCCGCCCGGACTGCAACCGGTTGTTGAACTTCTGCGCGTGCTCCTGAAGATGAAGTGCGAGGAGAACAACGTCGCGTCCAAGCTGGTCGCCTCCGCCGCCGACCTGGAGGCCATCGCCGCGGACGACGAGGCCCAGGTGCCCGCCATGCACGGATGGCGCCGGGAATTGTTCGGGGAGGACGCGCTGGCCCTGAAGCACGGGCGCATCGGTCTGGCGGTGCTCGACCGCCGTGTCCGCATCGTTCCGGCCGGTGATGGAACGGGGTCGTGAACGGCCCCGTCCAGAATCGTTCCAGAAAGAGGTAAGAATCGGGCTGGTGCCGTGACAGGTTCGATCAGCTTCGCGACGTTTAGCCAAAATTGTGAAACAATTCATCGCAATTAACACCGCTTTAAGGCATTGTTAAAAAAGGTCAGGGCTAATAAGTCACGGGCTCCGTACCCATGCCGTGTATCGGCGCGGTGTGGTTCGCGGATGGAATTCTCGCCTATAAGGTGCGCACACGCCCTATGTGCCCACCTGGGGGATTTCGTGTTATGAGCAGGTTCGGCGGCAAACCACCCATGGGACGCGACCGCGTCCGCCTCTCCACGACGGAGAAGCAGGCCGCCGTCGCCGCCGCGAAGGACCAGAAGCCCGAATTTGACAACGACAAGCTGCTGAATCTTCTCCGCTCTGCGAAGTCCGAGTTGCAGGGCATGCGCCTGATCCACATGCATCTGTCGCTGCTGCGGGACAAGGACCCGTCCAGCCAGATGATCGTCCGCACGATCATCCAGGAACTGGCGAACAAGGCGTCCTATCTCCAGTCCTTCAACATCTCCAACGGCGACGTCATCATCCTCTACAAGGGCCTGAAGCTGACCGGCGTCACCGACGTCTGCCAGAAGGTGGAGCAGATCTTCCTGGCGAAGACGACGCTGACCGGGCCGAACCCCTACAAGGAATATTCCCTCTATTCGATCATGGAACTGGCGTTGAATTTCATCAACGTCATCCGTTTCATCGAAGAGTTGCAGGCCAACGAGACCGGCAACCATTCCAACGAGACCAAGCCGCCGATCACGCTGGAGGAGATGGCGAAGCTCGAACGCTCCATGCAGATGTTCGACCTGTCGCCCTTCCTGTTCAACCAGGCCATCGCCAACATCGGCCGCAACGCCGAAGAGGACATGGCCTATTTCGAACTCTACATCTCCATCAAGCTGCTTCAGGAACGGCTCTGCCCGGAATACGACATCACGGCCAACAAGTGGCTGTTCAACTATTTCACGGCGAACCTCGACCAGTCGGTGCTGCGCGCGCTGAATCACGGGCTCAGCTTCATGCGGGGCCGGCGCATCGGCATCAACATCAACCTGTCCACGGTGATCTCCACAGGGTTCGTGAAGTTCGACGAGCGGCTTCCCCTCGATTTCCGCGGCCAGGTGGTCCTTGAGATCTCCAAGGGCGACCTGATCGAGAACCTGTCGCTGTTCAACGAGGTGGTGGAATTCGCCCAGGACCGCCGCTACCAGATCGCGGTGGACGGGCTGAACCCCTTCTGGGTGACGAACTTCGATCTGGAATATCTGAACGCCGACTACGCGAAGATCTTCTGGTCCAACGACATGCTGGAGATGGACCCGACCTTCGAGAAGTATTTCATCGAGCGCATCCAGGAACAGGACCGCTGCAAGTTCATCCTGGCGCGCTGCGACAGCGTGTCGAGCCTCGTCTACGCCCACAAGGTCGGCATCACGATGGTGCAGGGCCGCGCCGTGGACAACATCCTGCGCAAGGGCGTGAGCGTCCGCGAAGCCATCGCCCACGCCAAGGTGGCGTGACGTAAGACGGCGGCATGGGCCGGCAGGCGCCCGTCGAGAATTTCCCGAAAAATTTTACGAAAATCTTCCGAGCGGGCATCGGCTGCCCGCGGCGACGCTCCCCCCAGTGCGCCGATGGGGGGCGCCGATGGGGGGCGCCGATGGGGGGCGCCGATGGGGCGGGGTCGCATGCTCCGCGAAACGGTTAACGCCACCCCTTATTTAAAATGTCCCTCTTATTGCACCTTTTCTTGCGCGGGCATTCGAACATTCGACATCCATAGACATTCCAAACATTACCCAAGTACTTCGAAAGATCGGATTGGTTTACCAAGTCACCGCTATGCCGTTGCGCCAAACAGCACAGAAAGGCCCATGACCTTGCGCCAAATGGGTCTTCCCACCGGGCTAGGGCCATTTTTCTGCACCTCCTAAGTTGCTGAAAACCCTTGCGAACAGACAGGCTCGACCGCTGTTGGGGAATCATCTTCTTGCGATTCTCGCCAACAGCGGTTATTCGAATATCATGTTCCGGATATTGTGCAGCGCAGCAAACACCGTCTCGCTGCGGCGGAAGGTTCTGGGAATTGCGGGGGTGGCGCTGGCGCTGTGCGCGGCACCGGACCCGACGGGCGGTTACCGCCCGGCCCAGGCAGGGCTTGTGATCCACGCGCCGGATGGACGACCCGTCGTCCCGCCGGGCTTCGAGCATGCCGAGCAGACCCTGCTTCTGGCGACGGACGCCGACGCCCGCGCCATCCAGTTGACGGAAGAGGACGCCCGCCATTACCGGCGCATCTTCGCCCTTCAGGAACGCGGGGAGTGGGAGGGCGCCGACTGGGAGATCCGCCTGCTGCGCGACCGCCGGCTGATGGGTCACGTTCTGCGCCAGCGCTATCTGCACCCCGACCGCAAGGCGGGCTATGACGAGCTGGCGGCGTGGCTCCAGCGCTACGGCGACCTGCCGGGCGCCGAGCGCATCCACGCGCTGGCCCAGCGCCGCGCCCCCGCCGGACAGCGCGCCCTGAAGCCGCCGCGGGGCGGCGACGGGGAGCGGCTGACCGGATCGCTGGAACGGCTGGGCGGCCTGCGCCCCGAACCGCTTCCGGAAACCGTTTCCGACGACGAGCAGAGCGATCCGGAGAAGAGCGCCGAGGCGGCGGACGACAAGAACAAGCTCACCGTCGCCCCGCGCAGCCGCACCGCCAGCGCCAGCCGGACCGACCACGCCGCCGTTTCCCGCGTGACGGACCTTCTGCGCGCCGGAAAGCCGGGTGCGGCGCTGTCTCTGCTGAATCAGGACGAGATCGGGCGGAACCTCGATTCGGTGCAGTACGACCGGGCGCGGGCCCGCATCGCCGCTTCGCTCTATTACTCCGGCGAGGTGTCGCAGGCCCTGTCGCTGGCCTCGGCCAGCCCCGCCCGCTCCGGCCCGGCGGTGACGGAGGCGCAGTGGATCGCCGGCCTCGCCGCCTGGAGGCTGAAGCAGTACGACCGCGCCGCCCGCCACTTCACCGCCCTGGCCGAGGCCGGTCCCCAATCGCCCTGGCTGGCCTCCGCCGCCGGCTTCTGGGCCGCCCGCGCCCACGCCCGCCGGGGCCGGGAGGAGCAGGCCCGCGTCCATCTGGCCGCCGCGGCGCGCTACCCGCACACCTTCTACGGGCTGCTGGCCCACCGCAAGCTGGGCGGGTCCGGCGACCTGAACTGGCGCACGCCGGAGCTGACCGGGCGCCACCTGAAGGCACTGTCCGCCCTGCCCGGCGGCGCCCGCGCCATCGCCCTGATCCAGGCCGGCCAGCGCGAGACGGCGGAGATGGAGCTGCGCCGCATCCACCCGCGCGGCGATTCGCTGGCGGAGCAGGCGCTGGTGGCTCTGGCCGACCGCGCCGGGCTGCCGGGTCTGGCGCTCCAGGTCGGCAACGCGGTGGCCGGGCCGGACGGCGCGCCCTACACCGCGGCGCTCTACCCCGTGCCGCATTGGAAGCCGCGCGACGGCTTCGCCGTGGACCGGGCGCTGGTCTTCGCGGTGATGCGGCAGGAATCGCGCTTCGACCCGAAGCTGGTCAGCTCCGCCGGGGCCACCGGCCTGATGCAGATCATGCCCGCCACCGCCCAGCATGTGCAGGAGCGCAACGCCGACATCGGCGAGGCCGACACCGCCCGCAGCGGCCTGTTCGACCCGTCCACCAACATGGAACTCGGGCAGCGCTATCTGGCGGAGCTTCTGAACGGCCAGGACATCGGCAACAACCTGTTCCTGCTGACCGCGGCCTACAACGCCGGCCCCGGCACGCTGGCGCGCTGGCGCAAGGAGTTGGCGGACGTCAACGACCCGCTGCTGTTCATCGAGAGCCTGCCCTACGCCGAAACGCGCAATTACGTGGAAAAGGTGGTCGCCAACTTCTGGATCTACCGCCTGCGCCTGGGGCAGGAGACGGAATCGCTGGACGCCGTTGCGGAGGGCCGCTGGCCGGTCTATATGCCGGTGGATGTCTTCCCGGCGGCCCGGTCCACCCAGGTCGCCCAACACGCCGAATCCGCCGATGCCGAAAATTGACGAATCCCGTCCGTTCCTGCCCGTCAACATCGCCGTCGTGACCGTTTCCGACACGCGCACGCTCAGCGACGACCGCTCGGGCGACGCGCTGGTGGAGCGGCTGACCGGCGCCGGCCACCGGCTGGGCGCCCGCGCCATCGTGAAGGACGACATCGCCGCCATCCGCGCCCAGGTCCAGGCTTGGATCGCCGATCCGGAGATCGACGTGGTGCTGACCACCGGCGGCACCGGCGTGACGGGCCGCGACGTGACTCCGGAGGCCGTGGAGGCCCTGTTCGACAAGCCGATCCCCGGCTTCGGCGAACTGTTCCGCCAACTCAGCTACGCCAAGGTCGGCACTTCGACGATCCAGAGCCGGGCGACCGGCGGGGTCGCCAACGGCACCTACGTCTTCGCGCTGCCGGGTTCGCCCAGCGCCTGCCGCGACGCCTGGGACGACATCCTGGTCTTCCAGCTCGACAACCGGCACCGCCCCTGCAACCTCGTCGAACTGATGCCGCGCCTGCGCGAGCATCAGGTGTGAACGGCACCGCCGGTCTTCATGCCGCGCTGACCCGGCTGCCCGCCTTCGCCGGCCTGCCGCCCGCGGCGCTGGAGCCGATGCCGCGCCGGGGCGTGGCCCACGACCATGTGCGGCTGGCCGGGCGCGGTCTGGTCGCCCGCGTCCCGCGCTGGAGCCAATTGGGGCTGGACCCCTTCGCCAATCTGGAGCAGCAGGCCACCGCCTTCCGCCGCGCCGCGCCCGGCGGCCACACGCCGGAACTGGCCGTCGTCCTGCCGCCATCTACCCCAACTACATCCAGATCGTCGCCAGCAAGGATTCGGGCGTGAAGACGCTGGCCGACCTGAAGGG
>NZ_JAUJFI010000197.1 GCF_030849505.1 Azospirillum isscasi
GGCGGCGATGGCGCCGTCGCCGCCGAACTGGCAGGCGGCGGCCTGCGGCGGCTCCCGCACCGCCTCCGACAGGACCGCGACCACCGCGGCGGCGACGAAATTCACGTCGCGGTGGCGCCCCTCCGCGGCCAGCCGGGTGCTCGCCACCACGTCGGCGACGGCCAGCGACCAGTCCCCGCCGAGCGCGGCGTAATGGGTGGGATCGGCGGCTTCGGCGGTGAAATCGCGGATGGATGGCAGATGCATCGCCTTCCTCACGCCATGAGGGATGAATGGGGATGGCACCAGTTTACGCCCCGGCATGGGGCTTGTGAATCACCCCTGAACCCATCCGCTATGGACCCATCCGGCGTTGTCGGCCCGGACGGCCCGTTTCATCGTGCCGCGGATCAACCGGGAGGAACGGCATGGCATTCGCGAGCGACTGGAAATCCGCCAAGACGGCGTTCGAAACCGCCACCGGCAAGAAGAAGCCGAGCGCCAAATTCATGGGCGTCTTCCACAAGTCCGGGCTGGAGGACGTGACCAAGGCGCTCGACACCGCCCTGACCAAGAGCGATGCCAAGGCGCTGGAGAAGGCGCTGCTCGATTACGTGAAGAGCGCCACCTCCTATCAGGCGACGCTGGAGAAGTCGGCCAAGGCCGAGGGTGCCGCGGCCATCGCGGCGGAGCTGAAGAAGCTGGGGCAGGCGCTGGACGACATCGGGCGCCGCGCCGGCGTCGCCGTCAACGAGCGCATCGCCGAAATGCGCGAGGAGGCCGAGGAGGAAAAGGCCAAGGCCGCGGAGGAGCAGGGCAAGGCCGCCCGCGCCATCGCCGACAAGGCCGCGGTGCAGATCGACGGGCTGCTGAAGGCCACCAACGCCGACGTGAAGCTGCTCGATCAGGCCGCCGCCGCCGCCGACCTCGCGCTGCGCAACGTGCTGGACGCCCAGGGGGCGGGCAACGCCAAGGAGGCGAAGGCCCAGGCCGCCGCCGTCCAGACCGCCGCCAAGGCGGTGGAGGCCCAGGCCAAGAAGATCGCCGCGACCGCCGCCCAGGCCGCCAAGCTGTTCAGCCAGGCCAAAGCCGCCGTCGCCAAGATGAAGCTCGACCCCAAGCAGTACGGCGGGCGCGACCCGGCCCAGGGCGCCTTCGACCGGGCCGACGCCATCGTCATGAAGCTCGACCAGATGAAGGAGGAGGCCGGCGAAGCCGCCGCCGAGGCCGCCGGCATCGTCAAGGAGGCGGCGCAGGCGCTGAAGGGCGCCCTGGACCTCCGCGCCACCTATCTGGCGAGCTGCCGCAAGCTGGCCAAGCGGGCGCGCGACGCCGACTCCCTCTACGACAGCGTCGCCCGCGACGTCGGCGGGCAGGCCGACCGCGCGCAGCAGGAACAGATGGTCGCCGACGACGCGACGGAGGACGACAAGCGGGCGGCCTCGATCAAGACGGCCACCTTCTACATCACCCAGGTGCGCCAGCAGGCCGCCCAGGCGAAAAAGGAAATCCTGGCCGCCGCCAACGAGATCACCGGCACCCGCAAGTCCTTCCCGGCCATGGTCACCGACAAGGACCCCGACTTCGGCCCGCTGCTCGCCGAAGCGAAGCAGTTCCTGGACGGCCTGAAGGAATCGCACGCCGCCCTGGTCAAGGCCGAAGCCAAGGTCGACAAGGTCGAAACCGCCTTGAAGAAGCTCGGGTAACGATGCCCCCACCCTCCCCTCTCCCGTCCCGGGAGAGGGGAGAAGGCCCCCGCCGTCACATGATGACTTCGGTCAGGCTGTCCATCAGTTCCCGTTCGTGCTCGATCCGCGTCAGTTCCTCGCCCATGAAGTCGCGCATGGAGATGACCCCGACGAGGTGGCCGTCGCGGACCACGGGCAGGTGACGCAGCCCGTTGTCGGTCATCCGGCGCAGCGCCTCGCCCACCGTGATGTCGGGCCCCGCGGTGACCGGGCACGGGGTCATCACCTCCGACAGGGGGGTGTGGTCCGGGTCCAGCCCGTCGGCCACCACGCGGTCGGTCAGGTCGCGTTCGGTGAAGATGCCCTCGATCTGTTCGTCGACGGAGGCGGTGACCACGACCGACGCCACATGGGCCGCCTTCATCTGTCTTGCGGCGTCCCGCACCGACGCCCCCGCCGGAAGGCTGACGACGCGACGGCGGTTCAGAAGTTCTCCGATGTTGCGATGCATCATGGTTATCCTCCTCCGGATGCGTGTGCTCTGGAAGACAGCGACGGCTGTTTTCCCGGTCGCGCCGCTGTGCCGCGTCTCGCCGCCGGTCTGCGCCTCTTTTTACCGTTCATTTGCAGTTGCGAAGAAAATATCGCGCTTGCGAAATGCCGGACCGGGCGAAGACTGTCCAGAATTCGATTCTCCAAGTGTTGAAAAATGTAATCACTTTCGCGTCGCACGACGAGCAAAGCCACCGCAAAGCAACGTCATGGTTGCCATGACGGTGCGACATGCGACAAAACCGCTCGCCATTGGCCGAGGCCGGCGGTTCTGGCATGAAAAATCACGCTTTCGGGCGTGACGAATGCCCCTTAACCATTATTAAAGGAAATAGGTCCGAAACTCCGGACAATTGCAATTCTGTCACGATGTTGTCTGGAAGGGGCCTGGGCCGCCATGTCGTGGTTGTCGAAATTGAGCGGACGAGGCAAATCCACCGCAGCCGCCGCAGCCGCCGCCAAGGAACGTCCTTCCAACCCGCCAACCATCCGGATCGACCGGCACGAGTATCTTCCGGAGGAATTCGTCCTCGGCTCTTTCCGCATCCGCCCTTATGATGGCGATCTGATTGCGAAGCAGCAGTTCGACTTCCGCATCGTCTTCCAGATCGGCGAGGAAACCTTGGATTTCGCCTGCCGGGGCGTCGTCGTGAAGATGGACGAGCAGGTCGGTCTCGTCGCCCGCTACCACCAGCCGCCGCCGATGCACGAGCGTAAGTTGATTGAGTATCTGAAGCTCTGGAAAGGGTTGTAACACCCAACCGGAGCCCCCGGAAAGCCGAAGGCCCGCCGTACGGAAACGGCGGGCCTTCTTCTTTGATGGGTTCACCGGAGAGCCGCGGGTCAGGCGGTCTCCAGAGCCTTGCGGGTGTGCAGGGCGATCATCTGCTCCTCGTCGGTCGGGATGACGTAGACGGGGATGCGGCTGTCCGGGGCGGAGATCAGCGGGCCGTTGGCCTCGTTGGCCGCCGGGTCCAGGACCACGCCCAGCCAGGCCAGCTTGTCGCCCACCCGCGCCCGCACCGGGGCGGAGCGTTCACCGATGCCGGCGGTGAAGACCAGCGCGTCGATGCCGCCCATGGACGCGGCGAGCGCGCCCGTCTCCTTGGCGATGCGGAAGCAGAACAGCTCCACCGCCTCCTGGGCGTGCGGATCGGCGCTGTCCAGCAGGGCGCGCATGTCGTTGGACACCCCCGACACGCCGAGAAGGCCCGACTTGTTGTAGAGCAGCTTCTCGATGGCGTCGGCGCCCATGCCCTTCTGGCGCATCAGGTAGATCAGCACGCCGGGGTCGATGTTGCCGCAGCGGGTGCCCATGGGCAGCCCGTCCAGCGCCGTGAAGCCCATGGTGCTGTCCACGCTGCGCCCGGCATGGATGGCGCACATGCTGGCGCCGCTGCCCAGATGGGCGACGACCACCCGCCCGTCCGCCAGATCCGGAGCCAGCTCCGGCAGGCGGCGGGCGATGTACTCGTAGGACAGGCCGTGGAAGCCGTAGCGGCGCACGCCCTCGTCCGTCAGTTCGCGCGGGATGGCGAACATCTGGGCCTGCCAGGGCTGGCCGCGGTGGAAGGCGGTGTCGAAGCAGGCGACCTGCGGCAGCTCCGGATGGGCCTCGGCCAGCGCGCGGATGGCCGCCAGATTGTGCGGCTGGTGCAGCGGCGCCAGGGGGATGAAGCCCTCCAGCTCCTCCATCACCGCCGGGGTCAGCAGCACCGGGGCGGCGTGGCGGGTGCCGCCATGCACGACGCGGTGCCCGGCGGCCAGCAGCTTCGCCCCCTCCAGCCGCTCCTCGATCCAGCCCAGCAGGAAGGCCAGCAGGGCGGTGCGGTCGGACGGCTCGCCCGCCGTCCAGGCCCGCTCGGCGAGCGGGCGCTTGGCGGCGTCCTTGGCCTCGAACCTCGGCTCGGTGCCGATGCCGGAGATCTGGCCGTTGATCGCCGCCTGCACGGCCCCCGCGCCCGTCTCCCGGAAGACCGAGAATTTCAGGCTGGAGGAACCGGCGTTGATGACCAGGATGGCGTCGCCGCCACCCGCGTTCTGGCTGCTCATGACGGGCGCCCCTCTCACTCGGCCGCGGCGGCGGCGCCCCGGCGGCGGGCGGCGGCGGCCAGGACGGCCACGGCGCAGGACGCCAGACGGGTGCGCACGTTGTCGGCGCGGCTGGTCAGGATGATCGGAACCCGCGCCCCCAGCACGATGCCGGCGGCGTCGGAGTTCGCCAGGAAGGAGAGCTGCTTGGCCAGCATGTTGCCGGCCTCCAGGTCGGGAACCAGCAGGATGTCGGCCTGGCCGGCGACCTCGGAGGTGATGCCCTTGGTGCGGGCCGCCTCCAGGCTGATGGCGTTGTCGAAGGCCAGCGGGCCGTCGAGGATGCCGCCCTTGATCTGCCCGCGGTCGGCCATCTTGCAGAGCGCCGCGGCCTCCAGCGTCGAGGCGATCTTCGGATTGACCGTCTCCACCGCCGACAGGATGGCGACGCGCGGCGTCTCGACGCCCAGGACCTTGGCGAGGTCGATGGCGTTCTGGACGATGTCCACCTTGTCTTCCAGCGTCGGGTAGATGTTGATCGCCGCGTCGGTGATCAGCAGCGTGCGCGGGTAGGTCGGCACGTTCATCACGAAGACGTGGCTGAGGCGGCGGCCCGTGCGCAGGCCGGTTTCCTTGCGGACCACCTCGGCCATCAGCTCGTCGGTGTGCAGGCTGCCCTTCATCACCGCCTCGCACTCGCCGGAGCGGGCGAGCCGGACGCCGGTCTCGGCGGAGGCGTGGGAGTGCGGCACGTCGACGATGCGGTAACGCCCGATGTCGAGCCCGTGGGCCTCGGCGACCGACCGGATCTTGGAAGCCGGGCCGATCAGAACCGGGTCGATCAGGTTGGCCTCGGCGGCCTCGACCGCGCCCTTCAGCGAGCTTTCGTCGCAGGGATGGACGACGGCGGTCGGCACCGGGGGCAGCGATTCGGTCTTGCCCAGCAGCTCGTCATGGCCGTCGTGGCGGATGACCTGGACCTGCGGCAGCTCGTGCGCGGCGCGGCGGACCTTCTTGGTCGGCGCGATCACCTCGGCGAGGCCGGAGACGACCTCCTTGCCGTCCTGGTTGCGCGCGACGCAGTCGAAGACGACGATGTTCTTCTCGCCGTGCTTCTCCTTGGCGGTGACCGTCACGGTGATGACGTCGCCCAGGCCGACCGGGCGCTTGAAGCGCAGGTCCTGGCCGATGTAGATCGTGCCCGGACCCGGCAGCAGCGTGCCCAGGACCGCGGAGATCAGCGAGCCCGACCACATGCCGTGGCCGATCACCTTGTGGAACTGGCTGTCCGCCGCATACTCCTCGTCGAGGTGCGCCGGGTTGATGTCGCCCGACACGGTGGCGAACAGCTCGATGTCGGACATGGTCAGCCGCCGCGACAGGCTCGCCTGCTGGCCGATCTGGATTTCCTCGAAGGTGACGTTCTCGATCATGGCTGAGCCGTTCTTGCCGAAGTCGGGGGTGGCGGGCGCGGTAACACGGTCCATTGGAGAAGCTCCTCAATCGGATAGCGGCTCGGAATCGCGTGATCCCTGGGCCGAATCCTCCCGGCCTGCGGATCGCCCTGTCGTCCGCGGCCTTTTTGTTGGACCCCCGGGTCGTCCGGCCCGTGAAGGGCCGCCCGCCAGGGGCCGGTTCGGGGTGCCCTGAATAGCGCGGCACCGTGAAAGAGATGTGACAGGGTGGACCATTTCACGGTTCCGTTGCGGTGCAACAATGTCGCACCCCCCGGTCCTTCCGTCCCGCCGCACCCCGCGCCGCCCGTTTGTCCCGGCCGGCGGAAATTCCGTTCGGACATGGTCTTACGACGGCCCAAGTCCTCGCCCCATGACCTATGTCAAGCGGTTGGGAGAGGGTAATCCGTTTACTTCGCACCCGCACAAACCGCCCGCGCAGGATTGTATCACTGAGCAGGCGCAGCATGGCAAGACCTTGCGTGCGCCGGCCGCGGACCGACGCATCGTTGAAAGTGCCGTGGGAATTTTCGTGGAAAGGCGGAAAACCGCCCGGCCATCCCTGCCGATTCCGCAGCGCACACGCCCGCGCCACGCATGGCGCCGCCCCCCGGCGGCTCCGGAATCAGGCGCTCGCCACCGAAGGGGCGGGTTGCTCGGGCAGCGGGTTGTGGCGGTCGCCGACCATCAGGATGGCGATGGAAAAGACGGTGCCCTTGCCCACGCGCGACCGGACGTCGACCTGATGCCCCAGGATGTGCGCGGTGCGCCGGACGATGGACAGCCCCAGCCCCAACCCGCGCCCACCGTCCGGCTGGTCGGTGCCGCAGCGGTAGAAGTCGTCGAAGATCAGCTTGAGCTGGTCGGCGGGAATGCCCGGCCCGGTGTCCCACACTTCGACCAGCACATGCCCGCCGCGGCGCCGGCAGCCCAGCAGGATGGTCCCGTTCCCGGCGTAGCGCAGCGCGTTGACCAGCAGGTTGCGCACCATGCGCTCCAGCAGCACCGGATCGCTGAGCACACAGGCGGAGGTCGGCACCATCCGCAGGGCCATGCCCTTGCTGGCCGCCTGCTCCGCGAATTCGCGGGTCAGCCGGTCGGTGATGTCCTGCAGAGGGAAGACGGCGGGCCGCGGCTTGACGTTGCCGGCCTCCAGCGCGGAGGTGTCGAGCAGCGTGTTCAGCAGCGTGTTGCCGGCGGCGATCGCCTCCCCCAGCTTGCTGGCCACTTCGAGCTGCTTGGAATCGGACAGGCGGGCCGACAGGATGTGGTGGAACAGGCTCATCGCCTGGAAGGGCTGGCGCAGATCGTGGCTGGCCGCCGCGAGGAAGCGCGACTTGGCCCGGTTGGCCCGCTCCGCCTCGGCATGGGCTTCGGCCAGGGCCTCGCGGATGCGCACCCCCTCGGAGATGTCGATGGCGGCGCAGATCACGCCGGACACCGCTCCGGCCTCGTCCCTCAGCGGTTCGACGATCAGGTCGAAGACCTGCACCGCGCCGGACTCCGCCCTGATGCGGACCTCCTGCCGGGCGCCGACGCCGTTGTCCAGCACGGCCCGCTTCACCGCGTCCAGCCGCGCCGCGTCGTCCGGCGCGTGGAGGTCGGCGTTGGTCCGCCCGATGAAGGACTCCGCCGTCCGCGCGGTCTGCGGGTTGTACATCCACATATAGCGCAGGTTGCGGTCCAGGCTGAAGACGGCGACCCGCGAATGGCGTAGCGCCATGCGGAACCGCTCCTCGCTCTCGCGCAGCGCGCGGGCCATGGCGGCGCGGGCGCGGGCCTCGGTCACCAGATGGCGCTTGGCCTGCGCCTCCCGCCGGGTGTAGCCGGCCAGCGCGCCGGTCAGCAGAAGCCCCATCACCAGGACGATCCAGGCCGGATAATCCACCGGCGACAGCCGCGGTTCGGGCGGGGCCGCCAGCACCAGGGTCCAGCGCCGCCCCCCCACCGCCAGATCGCGCTCCAGCACCGTCTCGCCGTCCTTGCGGACGTCGCTGAAGAGGGCGCCCTCCCGGCTGGCGAACCCCTCGGTGAAGTCGCGGGACGCCAGGATCCGCCCGCCGTTCCCCGGCGCCCCGTCCAGCAGATGGACCGCCCCGCGCAGCCCGTTCACGCGCTCGCCCGCCTCCTCCAGAAGGTGGGTGATGCCGAAGACCGAGGCGATGTAGCCGGCGACCTCCGCGCAGCGGTCGGCCCCGTCCAGCCCGTCCACGGGACGGTTGTAGACGGGAAGATACAGGCCGATGCTGCGCCCGGCCTCCCCCCGGACGCGCGGCGGCAGGGCTTCCGTCGCCGCCACGTCGCCGGACGCGCAGGCCCGCGCCAGCACCTCCGCCCGGTTGGGAAGGGAAAGGATGTTGACGCCCTGCCCGAAGGCGCCGCCGCGCTCCGGCTCCATCAGCGTGTTGACGAACAGGTCCCCCTGCGGGGTCTCGGGCGACAGGCCGGCGAAGCTGCCGTCCGCCTCCTCCGCGTCGTGGACGGTGAAGTCCCTGCGCCCGGCGGCCCGCATCGCCGCCTCCAGCGCCGGGACGTCCGCCGGCGGAACCCGCCGCACCCAGGCGACCGACCATAAACCGGGATAGAGCGGCATCATGGGACGCACCGCCCCCGCGAATCCGTCGCGGGCAACCGGGTGGGGGTGGGCCGGGTGGGGATCGGAAAAGGCCGCCCGCAGCGTGCGCAGCAGCAGCGTGTGGCTGCCGATCCGCTCCGTCAGGGCATCGTGGAACTGGACGATCTGCCGTTCGAGCCGCGTGCGTTCCGCCTCGCGGTTGGCGGCCCGCATCTGGAAAAAGGCACCGAAGGTCAGCGTCAGGCCCGCAGCGACCAGCACCGGCACCGCAAACGAGCCCCGCCTCCTTCTGTCCAGCAGCACCATCCCACCCGTTCCCAACGGCGTTTTCACCGAAAACGTCAGATCGCCCGACTATAGCAAGCGGTCCCACGCGCCGAAAATGGAAAAGCCCCGATCCTCCCAAATGGATAGCCTGTTCCGACGAGCATACGGCGCCGGCTCACTATTGATTGTCATTTGCATATGGATTGGACCCCGATTGTGATGTCAATTCTGCAATACAGCGTGAAACACAACGCTCCGTTGCCGGCAGGGTCCCGGGGCGCACTCAGGACTTCAGCCGTTCGCGGCCGAGAAGCCGCGCCACGGCCCCCCGCAGGGCCATGGGCGCCACCGGCTTGTGCAGCAGCGGATAGCCGGACAGCCGCGCCTCGCGCAGGCGCATGGGATCGGTGTCGCCGGTCAGGATCAGGCCGGGCAGCGCGGTGTCCAGCGCCTTGCCGATCTGGCGTATGGCGACGATCCCGTTCACCGCCCCCTTCAGCCGCAGGTCGGAAATGACGAGGTCGGGGGCCTGCGGGCCGGGACCCAGCCGCTCCAGCGCGGCGTCCACCGAGTCGGCGGCGATCACCGCGCAGCCCCATTGGCCGAGCAGCGCGCCCAGCGCCTCCAGCACCATCGGGTCGTCCTCGACGACCAGCACGCGGGCGCGGCTGACGTCCTCGCCGGGGGCGGAGGCGCTGGCCGGGCCG
>NZ_JAUJFI010000198.1 GCF_030849505.1 Azospirillum isscasi
CCGCCCCGCCCGCGGGCGCGGCGCCGGTGCGGGCCGCCGACACGGTGGTGCGCGTGCCCGCCGCGGCCATCGACGGCTTCATGGACCTGATCGGCGAATTGCGGCTCGGCCTGACCTCCCTGGGGCTGTTGCTGGATGATGGTCCCGCCGGACGGCAGCGGACGACGGTGGAGGCGATGCGCCGGCTCGACCGGGCGGTGCGCTCGCTCTACGACGGCGCCTTGTCGCTGCGCGTCGTTCCCATCGGCACGCTGTTCAGCCGCCTGATGCGCCCGATCCGCGACACCGCCGTCCTGGTCGGCAAGGAGGTCGCCCTGACCACCGCCGGGGAGGACGTGCAGGTGGACAAGGCGATGATCGAGATGCTGGTCGATCCGCTGACCCACATCGTGCGCAACAGCGTCGATCACGGCATCGAGCCGCCGGACCGCCGCGCCGCCGCCGGCAAGCCGCGCGAGGGCACCATCCGCATCCGCGCCCGCCAGACCTCCAGCCTCGCCGTGATCGAGGTCGAGGACGACGGCGGCGGTATCGACGTGGCCCGCGTGCGCGCCAAGGCCGTCGCCCGGGGGCTGGCCGGCGAGGCCGAGGTGGCGGCGATGGACGACGACGAGGCCGTGCAGCTCATCCTGCTGCCGGGATTCTCCACCCGCGACGAGGTGACCGCGACCTCGGGCCGCGGGGTCGGCATGGACATCGTGCTGACCGCCATCAAGAAGCTGGGCGGGCGGCTGTCCATCGCCAGCCGGCCCGGCGCCGGCACGCGGATGACCATCGAGTTCCCGATCTCCGCCGCCATGCAGCGCGTGCTGTCCACCGAACTGTGCGGCCAGACCATCGCGGTCCAGGAACGGGCGGTGCAGGAGATTCTCCAGGTGCCGCCGGGCGGGCTGCAACGGCTGGGGCCGCGGCTGGCGATCTCGCTGCGCGGGCAGTTCCTGCCGGTGGTCGATCTGGCGCGGCTGCTCGGGCTGCGGACGGACGGCGGGACGCCGGAGACCGCCGGGGAGTCCGCGGGCGGCGCGGTGGTTCTGGTTCTGGACAGCGGGGAGGCTCGGCTCGGCCTGCTGGTCGAACGGCTGGCGGTCCGGCGGGAGGTCTTCTTCAAACGGCTGCACCCGCTGATCGAACGCAACCCGCTGATCGCCGGAACCGCGGTGATCGGCGCCGGCACGGTCATGTTCGCGCTCGACACCCAGGCCCTGTTCGCCGCGGCGCAACGGGCCGACGCGGCGGCCCGCGCCGCCGCCTCCCGGCAAGAGGCCGCCCGACAGGAGGAGCCGGCATGTTTCGCCGAATGAGCATCGCCACGCGGCTGGCCGTCGCCGCCAGCCTGTTCGCCGCTCCGGTCGGCTACGGCGTCTGGGTCGAGGTCGCGGGCTACAACCGGGACATCGCCGTGGCGCGGCTGGAGCTGGAGGGGGCGGCGTACCTGCACGGCATCAACGCGGTGCGCTCGGCGCTCGGACGCGGCCTCGTCTCGGGCGACGAGGCGGACGAAACGGAGCTGATCGCCCGGCTCGCGGCGCTGCGCGAGCGCCACGGCGGCGCGATCGACGCCACGGAGGAGACGGACCGGGCCGTGGCCTTCCTGAGCGTCGGGGACCGCACGCCGTCGCACGTCTCCGCCCGGCAGGCGCTGCGCCGGCTGGGCCAGACCGTCCAGGCGCGGTCGGGCGTTCTGGCCGACCCGGAGGTGGCGAGCTTCAGCCTGGGCAACATCGTCGCCGTCCGGCTGGGCGACCTGCGCGACCAACTGGTGGACGTGCACATGACCGGCGGCCAGTCGCTGAACGGGGCGTTGCACAGCGGGCGCATCGAGACGATTTTGCAGGCCGTCGAGGACGACCTGGCGGCGGCGGTCGGGCCGAACGGCGCTCCGGCGCTCCAGCCCGCGCTGGCCGCCCTGCACAAGCCGCTGGCCTTCCAGACGACCCGCGCCCTGATCATCCTGGAAAGCGGCGGCTTCGACCCGGGCATGGCGCTGCCCCTGTTCGACGCCGCGGAGCGTCTGGCCGGGGAGGGCCACGCCCGCTTCGTGGAACTGGTGGAGGCCCGCGTCGCCCGGTTGGAAGGCGACCGGCGGACGGTGATCCTGGTCAGCGCCGTGCTGACCCTGCTGGCCTTCGTCGCGGTGGTCGGGCTGGTGCTGAGCGGCGTCATCGCGCCCCTGCGCCGGATGACGGCGGCGCTGCGCCAACTGTCCGACGGCGACGTGGCCGCGGCGGTGCCGCGCACCCGCTTCGACGACGAGATCGCCGCGCTGGGCGCCGCCATGGGCCGCTTCAAGGAGAAGCTGGGCGCCTCGCGGTCGCTGTCGGAGGCGGTCGTGCAATCGACCCTCCAGGTGTCGGTGGCCACCGATCAGGCGGCGGTGGCGGTCGGGCAGGTCTCGGACGGGGCGCGCGACGAGATGGCCTCGGTCGAGCGGCTGCGGCGGGCCTTCGACGGCGCGCTGGCCGCGATGGAGCAGGTCAACAGCCTGAGCGCCGCCGGGCAGGAACGCTCCCGGGACGCGGCGGCGCGGCTGGCGGAAAGCCTGGACGACGTTGCCGCCATGGCCGCCGCGGTGCGCTCCATCGCGGAGATGAGCCAGGAGATCAACCGGGTGACCCTGGCCATCGGGAAGCTGGCCGCCCATTCCAACATCCTGTCGCTGAACGCCTCGATCGAGGCGTCGCGGGCCGGGGAGCAGGGGCGCGGCTTCGCCGTGGTCGCCGGCTCGGTCGGGTCGCTGGCGCAGCAGACCGTGACGCTGGCGCGCGAGATCGGCGATCTGGCCCAGCGCAGCGGCGAACGGATCGGCCACGGGCTGGCGGTCGCCGCCGCCGTGGGCCAGCGCATGCAGGACGTGTCGGCCAGCCTCGGCGAGACCGACCGCCTGTCGCGCTCCATCGCCGGGGAGGTGGCGCACCAGCGCCGGCAGTTCGCCGAGGTGGAGGCGGCGCTGCTCGATCTGGCCCAGATCTCCCAGGCCAACGCCGCGGCGGCGGAGGAGATTTCCGCGACCATGCAGGGGCTGTCGGTGCTGACCGACGACACCCGGCGGCAGGCGGAGCGCGTCATGGCGGGCCGCGCCCACCGCCGCCGCGCCACCCTGATCGACGCCCGGATCGAATGGCCCCGGAACGAACCGGAGGGGGCGGAGGCCGGCGCCGCGGAAGCGGTGGCGCTCTACGACCTGTCGGAGGATGGGACCATGGTCTCCTCCGCCCGCCCTTGCGCGCCCGGCGCCCGCGTGGCCCTGGTCTTTCCGGAGGCCGGGCTGCGCATCGCCGCGGAAACGCTGGCCTGCACGGAGGGCTTCCACCATCTGCGCTTCACCGGCCGGCTGCTGCCCACGGCGGCGGTGGACGCCCTGGCGCGGGCCGGGATGGGCCGGCTGATCGAGGCGACGAAGACCGACCACCGCGCCTTCGTGGCCCGCATCGCCGACGCGGTGGCCGGCGGGCCCGCCCTGGCGGCGGCGGGGCTGAGCACCCATCACGATTGCCGCCTTGGCCGCTGGTACGACAGTGTGGCCGACGAGGTGATGCTGTCCCTTCCGGCCTTCCGCGCGCTGCTGGAGCCGCACCGCAAGGTGCACGCCAAGGGCCACGAGGTGCTGACGGCGCTGGCCGCGGGCCGCACCGCCGACGCGCGGGCGCGCATGGCGGAGCTGGAGGGCCTGTCGGAAACCATCGTCGGGCTTCTCGATCGCCTGGGCGCGGAAGCCCGGCGGCGGACGCCGCGGCGTGAGGGGGACGACGACCCCTCACCCGCCCGCTTCGCGGGCACCCTCTTCCGGGGCGGGAGAGGGGAGATTCTCCTCCCCTTCGCGCAACCGCTCCAGGACCTGACGCAGGTCGCCGGGGTGGAGGGGCTTGTGCAGGAAGGAGCAGCCGCGGCGCTGGCCTTCCAGAAGGGCGCTCTGGGCCGTCTCACCGCTGAGCACCACGGCGGGGATCTCCCGGTTGTAGAGGCGGCGCACCCGGTCGATCACGTCGAAGCCGGACACCTTTCCGGGAAGCCGCAGGTCGGTCAGGATGACCGAGGGCGGGTCGGGCAGGCCGTCCAACACCGCGAAGACCTCCCGCATGTCGCCCGCGGCGGCGACCGTGCAGCCCCAGCTTTCCAGGATCATCTGAAGGCCGGTCAGCACCATCGCCTCGTCGTCCACGGCCAGAACGGTCATGCCGGTCAGGGGCGGCGCGGCGGCGGCGGGCAAGGCGGCGGCGGGGCCGGGGGCCGGTTCGGCCGGCGGGGCGGTGGCCTCCAGCGAGACGGAGAAGACGGTGCCGCGCCCGATGCGCGACCGCACCTCCACCTGGAGGCCGAGAAGCTCCGCGAGGCGGCGCACGATGGCGAGCCCCAGCCCCAGCCCGCGGGTGGGGTCGCGGTTGGGATTCTGGAGCTGGTGGAACTCGTCGAAGATGGCGGTCAACTGCTCTTCGGGGATGCCGAAGCCGGTGTCCCACACATCGACGCGCCAGCGGTCGCCGCGCCGCCGCATGGCGAGCAGGAGCCCGCCGTGCCGGGTGTAGCGGATGGCGTTGGTCAGCAGGTTGCGCATCACCCGCCCGAACAGGACCGGGTCGGTCTCCACCGTGCCGGGGCACAGGCGGGCGCGCAGGCGCAGGCCCTTCTCCTCGCTCTGCGGGCGGAACTCCTCGACGAGCTGGGCCAGAAGCTCGTCCAGGGCGACCGGCTGCGGGTCGGGCGTCACCGTGCCGGCGTCCAGCGTGGAGATGTCGAGCAGCGCGTTCAGCAGCCGCTCCCCCGCCGTCATGGCGTTGCCCAGCATCTCCGCCGTGCTCAGCGCCTTCTCGTCGGTGATCTGGCTGCACAGCGCGTCCAGGAACAGGCGCATCGCCTGGAAGGGCTGGCGCAGATCGTGACTGGCCGAGGCGAGGAAGCGGGACCGCGCGGCGGTCGTCCGCTCGATCTCCGCGCGCATCGCCCGTTCCATGCGGGCGACGGCCCGGTCGTCGGGCGGCGCCTGGGCGGCCATGGCCAGCACGCCGACCGTATGGCCGCCCTGGATCAGCGGCACGCCCTGGAAGGCCACGGGGTCGGCGTCGCCCGCGGGCAGAAGCTCGACGCTGACCGGCTCCTCGGTGTCCCCGGAGAACAGGGGATCGACGGCGCCCAGAACCGCCGGCCAGACCGGGCCGAACCAGGCCGGGGCGGGGCGCCCGCCCGCCGGCGGATCCTTGCCGAGAAGGACGCAGAGGGCCGCGTTGGCGAAGAGGGTGGCGGCGTGCGGCGGCCCGGTCAGCACGAAGGCCGGCAGCGCGGCGGCCCGGCAGATGCGCAGCGCGTTGTCGACGCACTCCGTCCCGGCCGGCGCGGCGTCGATGCTGGTCCTGTTGGTGTGCCGGGGCGTCACGTCGGTTTCTCTAACCTCTCGGGCTGGCCTTCCGGGTTGGAGGCGCTGCACCTTAACCTTTGGTGTGCGTTGGATGAAATCGCCTGAAAGCCCTATGTGTTCCTATGCGGAAGGCATTGGGTGGGACAGGCGGCTGAGATGGTCCTCCACCATGTATTTGCGCCGCAGCAGGGCCATCAGGCGGATTTTCAGGATTTCCATCGGCTGCGACTTTCCGACGAAATCGTCGGCCCCGGCGGTCAGGCTGGCGGTCAGCCGGTCGTCGCCCTCCTGGCTGGTCAGGATGACGATCTGGAAGAACAGGCCGCGCCGCCGCCGGAACCGGTCGAACCGTTCGCAAAGCTGGGTGCCGCTGGTCCCCGGCATCACGAGGTCGAGGATCACGCAGTCCAGCCCGCCGTCCTCCAGCGCCGCCACCGCCTCGTCGGCGTTGCGCGCGGCGACGACATGGCAGCCGTCCTCCTCCAGCTCGGCGCGCAGGAACTCACGGTAGGTCGCGCTGTCGTCCACCACCAGGATACGCGCCCGTTTCAGGATGTCCGCCACGGTCGGCGGCGCGTTGCGCCGGTCCAGCAGCGCCATGGCCCGCTGCACCACCCCCTGGGAATCGGCGGGGTCCGCCCATTGGACGTCGGCGGGGGCGCCGGACTCCGCCGCCCGCTCCGCCGGACCCAGCAGCATGGCCGGGGCGGGGCACAGCCGGCGCAGCTCCGTCAGCGTGCGGGCGGCCTCGCCGCCGGCCTCCACCATCAGCAGGTCGAAGGGACGGCGCGACAGCTCCGCCACCGCGGGTTCCGCCGTCTCGACGCAGCTCGCCTCGATGCCCTGCTCCTCCAGCATCAGCTTCAGCAGGAGCCCCTGGGTCTGCGAGGCGATGACGATCAACGCCCTGGGTCCGCTCATGAGGGCTCCACTCCCGTCGAAACCAGTTCCAGCAATCGGGCCGCCACCTTGTCGATGGGCAGCTCCTCGGTAACGCCTCCCAGCCGGACCGCGGTCCCCGGCATGCTGTGGATGACCGCGGTGGAGGCGTGCTCCGCGATGGTGTAGGCACCCGCCCGGCGCATGTCGAGCAGGCCGCGCGCCCCGTCCTCGCCCATGCCGGTCAGCAGGACGCCGATGGCGGCGGTGCCGAAGGCCGTCGCCAGGGAGGAGAAGAGCATATCCCCGGACGGGCGCTGGCCGCAGACCGGTTCACCATGGACCAACCGCATCCCGCCGGGGTCGGCGGTGAGATGGACCTCGCCGGGCGCGACATAGACATGGCCGGGCCGGTGCGGCGCGTCGGAGGCCAGCGCGACCGGCAGCGGCGTGACCGACCCCAGCCAGGAGGCGAAGCCCGCCACGAAGGGCGGCCCGATGTGCTGCACCACGAAGATGGGCAGGGGGAAGTTGACCGGCAGCCCGCGCAGAAGCTTCACCAGCGCCGCCGGCCCGCCCGTCGAGGCGGTGATCCCCAGCGCGCGGAACGGACGCTTCTCCCCGGACGGCGGCAGGGGCGGGGGCGGAGGCGGAGGGGCCTTTCCGCGGCCGCCGCCGTCCTCGTCGCCGTTTCCGGTCCGCGGGCGCCCGCGCTGCCGGATCACCTTCACCTGGCTCATGATGGTGAGCTGGGTGCAGAGATGCCGCGCCACGGTCTGGTAGTCGGCGCGGGCCATGCTGCCCGGCTTCTCCACCACCGCCAGCGCCCCGGCCTGGAGCGCCCGCATGGGGATGTCCAGGTCGCGCACGTCGGAGGCGACGACGACGATGGGAACGGGATGGTCGCGCATCAGCCGCTGGGTCACGGCGAAGCCGTCGATCCCCGGCAGGCGGATGTCCAGCGACACCACGTCCGGCCGCAGCGAATCGACCATGCGCAGCGCCTGCTCGCCCGACGAGGCGATCCCGGCCAGCTCCAGCCGCGGGTCCTCGCCGATGACGTGGGCGAGAAGCTGCTGGACGACCGGCGAGTCCTCCACCACCAGGACGCGGATCCTGCGGTGGCCGGTCATAGCAGCCGCCGGATGCCGGCCAGAAGCTCGTTCTGGTCGAAGCGGGTCTTGACGACGTAGGCGTCGGCGCCGAGGTCCAGCCCGCGCGCACGGTCCTCGTCGCTGGCGCGCGAGGTGACCAGGATCACCGGCAGGTCGGAGGTCATGGGGTTGCCCTTGACGGCCTGGAGCAGGGCGAACCCGTCCATCCTGGGCATCTCCACGTCGCTGATGATCAGGTCCACATCCTCCCGTTCGCCGAGCGTTTCGACCGCCTCGCGTCCATCCACGCACAGCGTGACCCGGTAACCATGGGCCTCCAGGATGCTCTTTTCCAGGGTCCGCGTGGTGATGGAGTCGTCCACGACCAGGATGTGCGGGCGCCGCCGCGCCGCCTCGTCCGGCGGGCGGACCAGCGGCGGCAGGGCCATGCCGGGGCGCGGCGACAGGGCCGCGGGGTTCAGCACCAGGGCCGGCGAGCCGTCGTCCATCAGCACCGTGCCGAGGAAGCGGGCGGCGTCGATACCCACCTCCTCCGCCGGGGTGACCACGGAGTCGCGGGTGGCCATCAGCCCGTCCACCGCCAGCGCGATCCGCCGCCCGGCGGAGCGCAGGATCACCAGGGCCAGCGGCGCCCCGCCACCGGGCGGCAGGGCGCCGTCGTAGCCGAGCAAGGCGGCCAGCGGAGTCACCGGAACGTCCTCGTCCTCCAGCCGGATGGTCGGGGCGGCGAGGTCGGCGAACAGCCCGTCCGCCGGGACGCGCAGCACGCGCGCCACGTCGTTGCTGGGCAGCGCCAGGATGTCGTCCTGCACCGCGACGAAGACCAGCCGCTGGCTGAGCAGGCTGAGCGGCACCTCCACCGTCACCACGGTCCCGCCGCCCTCGCGGGCGGCCAGCGTCACCGAGCCCTGGAGCCGGGTCACCTCCCGCCGCACGATGGCGAGGCCCATGCCGCGCCCGGCGTATTCGTTGGGGGTCGGGGCGGTGGAGAAGCCGGGCTCGAAGATCAGGTCCAGCAGCCGTTCCGGCGGCGCGGTGTCCGCCTCCTCGGGGGCCAGCAGGCCGCGCTCCACGGCGAGGCGGGCGATGGCCTCCCGGTTGGGGCCGCGCCCGTCGTCCTCCACCCGCAGGACGAGCCGGCGCCCGACCACCGAGGCTTCGAACCGCACGGTCGCCGCCGCCCGCTTGCCCGCCGCCACCCGCTCCCGCGGGGTTTCCACGCCGTGGCTGACGGCGTTGCGGGCGATGTGCAGCACGGGGTCCTTCAGCCGTTGCAGGACCACCCGGTCGGCCTGGGTTTCCAGCCCGCGGATGTCCGCCTCGACCTCCTTGTCCTGGGCGCGGCTGATGTCGCGGATCATCCGGCCGAGGTTGCCGAACTGCGATTCCGCCGGAAGCATGCGGAGCTGCCGCACCTCGTCCTGGAAACCGCTGCCCCAGCGGCGCAGCGACCAGAGATGCCGGTCGTGGGCGCGGTGCGCCGCGTCCAGCGAGGCGCCCAGCGCACGGAACCGCCGCTCGAAAGAGGACAGGCGCACCGCCACCTCGTCCCCGGCGCCGCTCCCGGACGGATCGGCGGAGCCGCGGAGCAGGCGGGGGCGCATGGCGTGCCAACTCCGCTCCAGCGCGCGCCATTCGCCGCGCAGTTCCCGCAGTTCGGCGACCAGGGCGGACTGGTTCTCGATCTCCGGCAGAAGGCCGGCGGCGGCGGTGAACAGCCGCTCCAGCCCGGTGCTGCGGATGCGCACCAGCGCTGCGCTCTCGGCGGCGCCGGCGTAGGTCGGACGGAAATCGACCGCGTCCTCGTCGATGCCTTCCAGCAGGGCC
>NZ_JAUJFI010000199.1 GCF_030849505.1 Azospirillum isscasi
CGCGGCGCCCGCCTGCTGACGGACCTGCCCGAACCGCTCGACCTGCGCGGCGCCCGCGACCCGCAGCGCGCCTGCCGGGACTGGCTGAGCGGGCCGCGCGGCGGTCCTGTCACGGAATAGTCCCAAGGCGATACTGCTTTTTCCCCAAATCACCACGATCAAAAGTGGTGTATGGTGATTTCGACATCACGATGCGGTACCACCCCGATGAACACGACCACGCCTTTGCGGCCCCAGGCGGACGCCACACCGCGGAAGGGTGACGGGCTCGCTCCCCATCCGGAGAGGCCGGATGGGCTTCCCCGCGGTTCCCGCTTCCCCGCGCCGCATGTGGAGAAGCTCCGTGGCGCCCGGCTGCTCGCCGTCTGGACCGGGCTGGCCGCCGGGGCCTGGGCCGTTGCGGTGGGCGCCGGCTACGGCCTTTACGTCATCGTTCAATCGGTTCTGTGACAAAAAACGGCGTCCCCTGCGGCGGAAGCCTAATCCTTCGGCACCCCCGAATCCGACCTCTCGGATAAGCCCTTTTGGCGAAGCGCAAGGCCGCATTACACCCCTGCCGGCGTTGCAAAGAGGCCCGGGCTGGGCTATGAGGGCCGCATTTCCGACATGAACCCCAAGGGGAAGAGCCAGATGAAGCTCACACGTCGCGTTAAGGAAATTCTTGCGAACTACGAAAGCGACACCCCCGGCGTCAAGGCCAACCTTGCCCGCATTCTGATGGAAGGCAAGCTGGGCGGCACCGGCAAGCTGGTGATTCTTCCGGTCGATCAGGGTTTCGAGCACGGCCCGGCGCGCAGCTTCGCGCCGAACGAGCCGGGCTACGATCCGCATTACCATTACCAGCTCGCCATCGACGCGGGCTGCAACGCCTACGCCGCTCCGCTCGGGTCCCTGGAAGCCGGCGCCTCGACCTTCGCCGGCTCGATCCCGCTGATCCTCAAGATGAACAGCGCCAACAGCCTGTCGCGCCAGAAGGAGAACGCC
Source organism: Azospirillum isscasi (assembly GCF_030849505.1). Classification (GTDB taxonomy): domain Bacteria; phylum Pseudomonadota; class Alphaproteobacteria; order Azospirillales; family Azospirillaceae; genus Azospirillum; species Azospirillum isscasi. The sequence goes on from NZ_JAUJFI010000199.1 coordinate 985, forward strand.
GATCAGGCGGTGACCGCCTCGGTGCAGGACGCGCTGCGCCTCGGCTGCTCGGCCATCGGCTTCACGATCTACCCCGGCTCGGACGCCATGTACGACCAGTACGAGGAGATCCGCGAGCTGTCGAAGGAGGCCAAGTCGGTCGGTCTGCCCACCGTGCTGTGGTCCTACCCGCGCGGCGGCACCGTCTCCAAGGAGGGTGAGCTGGCCATCGACGTGATCGGCTACGCCGCCCACATGGCCGCGCTTCTCGGCGCCCACATCATCAAGGTGAAGCTGCCGTCCGCCCATCTGGAGCAGGCGGAGGCCCGGAAGGTCTACGAGTCCAAGAACATTCCGATCGCCACCCAGGCCGACCGCGTCCGCCACATCATGCAGTGCGCCTTCAACGGCCGCCGCATCGTGGTCTTCTCGGGCGGTGCGACCAAGGGCGAGGACGCGGTGTTCGAGGACGCCCGCGCCATCCGCGACGGCGGCGGCAACGGCTCGATCATCGGGCGCAACGCCTTCCAGCGTCCGCGCGACGAAGCCCTGAAGCTGCTCGACCGGATCATGAAGATCTATCAGGGCAAAGAGTAAGGACCGCCCCGGGTGACCGAAACCGCCTGCCGGCTCTACCTCGTGACGCCGCCGGTCCTGGAGCCGGCGGCCTTCGCGCCGAAACTGACCGAAGCGCTGGACGCGGGCGACGTCGCCTGCGTGCAGCTGCGCCTGAAGGACTGCTCCGACGACGCCGTGCGCCGGGCTTGCGATGTTCTGCGCCCGATCGCGCAGGACCGCGGGGTGGCCTTCATCCTGAACGATCACCCTGCGCTGGCCCGCGAGACCGGCTGCGACGGGGTGCATGTCGGGCAGAAGGACACCCCCTACGCCCAGGCGCGGCGGATCGTCGGCAACGACGCCATCGTCGGGGTGACCTGCCACGACAGCCGCCACCTCGCCATGGAAGCCGGCGAGGCCGGGGCCGATTACGTCGCCTTCGGGGCCTTCTTCCCCACCACCACCAAGGACGCCGAATTCAAGGCCGAGCCGGAACTGCTCCGGTGGTGGTCGGAGCTGATGGAGGTGCCCTGCGTCGCCATCGGCGGGATCACCCAGGAGAATTGCGGGCCGCTGGTCCGCGCCGGGGCCGATTTCCTGGCCGTGGTCGGCGCCGTGTGGAACCACCCGGACGGGCCGGGCGCCGCCGTGAAAGCCTTCAACGCCGCCATCGCCGCCGCAGAGTCCGGTGCCACGTCCGGTGCCGAATCCGGCGTCGAATCCACCGGAGAGTGAAGGCCGTCACCCGATCATGGACCTCCTTTCCATCGAGACGCTGGCCGCGCTGTTCGCGGTCGGCCTGCTGGCGGGTTTCGTGGACGCCATCGCCGGGGGCGGCGGGCTGCTGACCCTGCCCGCCCTTCTCTGGGCCGGGCTGTCGCCCGCCGAGGCGCTGGCGACGAACAAGCTGCAATCCAGCTTCGGGTCCTTCTCCGCCGCGCTGAAGTTCACGCGCGGCGGCGAGGTGAAGCCGCGCGACATGGCGGTGATGATCGCCTGCACCTTCGCCGGCTCTGCCGCGGGCGCGATCGTCGTCCAGATGATCGACCCCGGTTTCCTGCGCAACGTCATCCCGGTGCTGCTGATCGGCATCGCCGTGTGGCTGCTCGTCTCCCCGAAGGCCGGCGAGATCGACGCGCAGCAGCGGATCGGGGAGCGCGGATTCGCCCTGCTCGCCGGGACGGGCATCGGCTTCTACGACGGCTTCCTCGGGCCGGGCACCGGCACCTTCTTCGCCATCGCCTTCGTCTCGCTGCTGGGCTTCAACCTGCGCAAGGCGACCGCCCACACCAAGGTCCTGAACTTCACCAGCAACATCGCTGCCCTGCTGTTCTTCCTGGCCGGCGGGCACATCGCCTGGCTGGCCGGGCTGCTGATGGGGCTGGGCCAGATGATCGGCGCGCAGGCCGGCGCGCATATGGTCATCCGCAACGGGGCCGCCATCGTGCGGCCCATGCTGGTCATCGCCTCCATCGCCATCACGGCGAAGCTGATCTGGACGGACGCCCAGGGCGTGATCGGCGCCGGCATGGCGATGGTCGCCGGCTGGCTGGGCTGAACAGCCCCAACACCCCCTGCCCCCTCCTGTCGTCCCGCGGCGAATCGCCCTGGGCGCGCATTCCCCTGCCCCAAACCTACCGTTGCGCACATACATTGTTGGCCAAACATTTTTTCAGCGCACCCACTTTACGTTAACGTCAATCTGTGTATCATTGCGTCAAATAACGAAATTGGGGAGAAACGCATGTCCAAACGGTCTCTGAAGGGGAATCTGCTCGCCGCCGCCGCAGCCGTCGCCATCGCGGCGCCGCTGCCCGCCGGGGCCGCCGGCTATCTGCTGAAGGAGCAGAGCGCGTCCGGCCAGGGCACCTCCTTCGCGGGCGCCGCCGCCAACGGCATGGGCGACGCCACCGGCCTGTTCTTCAACCCGGCGGCTCTCGGCGCCATCGAGGGGAACCAGGCGATCGGCGTGCTGAGCGGCGTGTTCCCGACCTCCAAGACCAGCAACGCCCGCGGCACCCGCGCCACCCGGCTGGGCGGCAGCACCATCGTGGGCACCTCCGACCCGGGCGACGTCGGCATGGACGCGGTGATCCCGTCGGGCTATCTGGCCTACACGGTGTCGCCGGACGTGAAGCTGGGCCTTGCCATCACCGCCCCCTGGGGTCTGTCCACCGACTATCCGGAAAGCTGGACGGGCCGCTATCACGGCATCCATTCCAGCCTGCTGACCATCAACATCTCCCCCACCGTGTCCTACCGGTTGTTCCCGGATCTGACCGTGGCCGGCGGCCTGCAATTCCAGTACGCCAAGGCGCGGCTGAGCCAGGCCGTGGACTTCGGGTCGATTCTGGCGGCCACCGGCGTGCCCATCGCTCCGGGCTCGCGCGACGGCGTGGGCGAGGTGAAGGGCGACGACTGGGGCGTCGGCTTCACCGCCGGCATGCTGTACGAGCCGGTGAAGGGCACCCGATTCGGCGTGTCCTACCGCTCCTCCGTCTTCCACGAGCTGGACGGCGATTCGAAGTTCGAGGCGGTGCCCGCCGTGCCGGCGCTCCAGGCCAGCTTCGCCGGTTCCCCGGTGCGGGCGAAGGTGGCGACGCCGGACGTGATCGCCTTCGGCGCCTACCACGAGCTGACCAGTTCCTTCGCCGTCATGGCCGACGCGCACTGGACCAACTGGTCGCGCTTCAAGGAACTGCGCATCCGCTACCGCAACCCGCTGCGCGCCGACACGGTGACCGACGAGAACTGGGACGATTCGTGGTTCTTCGCGCTGGGTGCGGCCTACAAGTGGAACGAGAAGCTGACCCTGCGCGCGGGCGTGGCCTATGACCAGACTCCGGTCAGCGACCAGTACCGCACGCCGCGCATCCCGGACGAGGACCGTTACTGGGTGTCGATCGGTGCCGGCTACCAATTCACGGACAGCATCCGGACCGACATCGGTTACAGCCACATCTTCGCCAACAAGGCCAAGATCAACCTGCGCGACAACCTGACGGGCAGCGACGCGTTCCGCGGCAACCTGACCGCCGACTACAAGGCCCATGTGGACGTGATCGCGCTCCAGACGAAGATCACATTCTGATTTTGGGGTGGTGGGCGCGGGCGGGCACTCCCCATCCGCGCCGTCATCCCGGCGTCTTGTCCATCCCGGCTTCCGTGCTAGGCTTTCCCCCAATCAAACCGCTCATCAAGAACGCGATCCGGGAGAGCAATCCGCATGGCCGACACCTTCACCGCCTTCGTCATCGAAGACGCCGACGGCAAGCCCAAGGGAGGCTTCAAGCCCCTGAGCCTTGAAGACCTGCCGGACCACGACGTGCTGGTCGAGGTCGCCTACTCCACCCTGAACTACAAGGACGGCCTCGCCGTCTCCGGCAAGGGCCGGATCGCCCGCAAGCTGCCGATGGTCGCCGGCATCGACCTCGCCGGCACGGTCGTGGAATCGCGCTCCGCCGACTGGAAGGCGGGGGACCGGGTGATCGTCAACGGCTGGGGCCTGTCGGAAACCCAGTGGGGCGGCTACAGCCGCTTCCAGCGCGTGAAGCCGGAATGGCTGACCCGCCTGCCCGACGTCTTCTCGCCGGAGGAGGCGATGGGCATCGGCACCGCCGGCTACACCGCGGCGCTCTGCGTGGACGCGCTGGAAACGTGGGGCACCATCCAGCCCGGCGGCAAGGAGGTGCTGGTCACCGGGGCCGCGGGCGGCGTCGGCTCGGTCGCGGTGGCCCTGCTCGCCAAGGCGGGCTACCCGGTCACCGCCTCCACAGGGCGGCCCGAGACCCATGAGTACCTGTCCGGCCTGGGCGCCACCGGCTTCATCGACCGCGCCGCCCTGCTGGAGAAGGGCCCGCCCCTTCAGAAGGAGCGCTGGGCCGGCGGCGTCGATTCGGTGGGCGGGATCACGCTCGTCAACGCCCTGTCGCAGACCGTCTGGGGCGGCGCCGTCGCGGCCTGCGGGCTGGCGGGGAGCGCCGACCTGCCGGGCACGGTGCTGCCGCACATCCTGCGCAGCGTGACGCTGATCGGCGTCGATTCGGTCGCCGCCCCCGCCGCACGGCGCGAGCGCGCCTGGGCGCGGCTGGCCCGCGACCTCGACAAGGACCATCTGAAGGCGATGTACACGGTGGAGCCGATGTCGAAACTGCCGGAGCTTGCCGGCCGGATCCTCGCGGGGCAGGTGCGCGGCCGCGTGGTGATCGACGTCACCGCCTGAACGGCCAAGCCGGTGGCGGTGGGTGGGTTCAGGCCCCCGCCACCGGCAGCCACAGCACCTCGTCGATGCTTTCAGCACCGCTGCACAGCATGACCAGCCGGTCGAACCCCAGCGCGATGCCGCTGCACTCCGGCATGCCGTGCTCCAGCGCCGCGAGGAAATCCTCGTCCACCGGGAAACGGTCGCCGTAGATCCGCTCCTTCAGGTCCATGTCGGCCTCGAAACGGGCGCGCTGGGCGCGGGCGTCGGTCAGTTCGCCGAAGGCGTTGGCCAGTTCCAGACCGCAGGCGTACAGCTCGAACCGCTCAGCCAGCCGCGGGTCCTCCGGCTTGGGGCGCGACAGGGCGGCCATGCAGACGGGATAGTCGGTCAGCACGCAGGGCACGCCCTCGCCCAGATGCGGCTCGATCCGGTCGAACATGATGCGGAAGACGATGTCTTCCCAGCGGTCGCCGTCGTGCGGGTGGATGCCGATGCGCGCCGCGACCGCGGCCAGCGGCGCCGGATCGGGGTCGTGGGTGCCGTCGAAGGTTTCCAGCAAGTCGATCCCGGCGTACTCGCGGAAGGCGTCCTGCACGGTCAGCACCCGCCACTCCTTGAAGGGGTCGCAGGCCATGCCGCGGAAATCGAATCGCGTCCGCCCGGCGGCGGTCGCGGCCTCGCGCACCAGATCCTCGCAATCGCGGATCAGCGTCCGGTAGCCCTCCCCCGCCCGGTACCATTCGAGCATGGAGAATTCCGGCGCATGGGTGGCCGACCGCTCGCCGTTCCGGAAGACGTGGGCGATCTGGTAGATGCGCGGCAGCCCCGCCACCAGCAGCTTCTTCATCGCGAATTCGGGGCTGGTGTGCAGGTGCAGCCGCCGCCGGTCCTCGGGATGCGGCCCCACCAGCTCCGTCGCGAAAGCCTGGAGATGCGGCTCCATCCCCGGCGACACCTGAAGCGCCGGGGTGTCCACCTCCAGGAAGGCGTTCTCTTCGAAAAAGCGGCGGACGGCGCCCAGCACGCGGCCGCGCACGGCGAGGTTCGGGCGGCGGCGGGCGAAGGTCTCGGGAGCCCAGGAAGGCGGAACGGGGGGCATGGCGGCCTGCGGTAACGGAGCGACGATGCTGCTTAGCAGAGTGGGGCCAGTGGCGAAAACGGACAAAGAAGGCGCGGAATCCCGATTCCGCCCCCGCCCGGCGTTGCCACCGGCCCGGCAAGCTGCTAGGTTCCGCGCCGCCTGTCTCCTGGAAATCACGAGTATGTCATGAAGGTCAACGCCAACACGATGCGTCCCGGCCATGTGCTGGAGCACAACGGGAAGCTCTGGGTCATCACGAAGACCGCCATCGTCCAACCCGGAAAGGGCGGCGCCTTCATCCAGCTTGAAATGAAGGATGTGCGCACCGGCAACAAGTCGACCGAGCGCTTCCGCACCCAGGAGACGGTCGAGCGCGCCCGCCTGGACGAGCACGAGATGACTTTCCTGTTCGCCGAAGGCGACAGCTACACCTTCATGGACAAGGAAAGCTACGAGCAGACCGCCATCCCCGGCGAGATCATCGGCGACCAGAAGGTGTTCCTGCAGGACGGCATGGAAGTCACCGTGCAGTCCTTCGAAGGCGCGCCGCTCGGCGTCGAGATCCCCGGCAAAGTCACCCTGCAGATCACCGAGGCCGACCCGGTGGTGAAGGGCCAGACGGCCTCCTCCTCCTACAAGCCGGCGAAGCTGGAGAACGGCGTGTCGATCCTGGTGCCGCCGCACATCGAGTCGGGCACCCGCGTCGTCGTCGACACCCAGACCGGCGAGTATGTCGAGCGCGCCAAGGACTGACCGTCCTGACGTTTTTCTGCGCACCGGCTCTCGCTTAAGGCGGGGGCCGGTGTATTCTTTTTCCGGTTCCGCACGAGATAAAGCACGCCCATGGCCACCCGCTCCGCCCTTATCAACGTGATGGTCCGCGCCGCCGAAAAGGCGGCCCGCGGCCTTGTCCGCGACTTCGGCGAGGTCGAGCACCTCCAGGTGTCGCGCAAGGGCCCGGCGGACTTCGTGTCCGCCGCCGACATGAAGGCGGAAAAGCTGCTGCGCGAAGAGCTGCAGAAGGCCCGCCCGGACTTCGGTTTCCTCATGGAGGAGACGGGCGCCAGCAAGGGCAACGACCCGACCGCCCGCTGGATCGTCGATCCGCTGGACGGCACCACCAACTTCCTGCACGGCATCCCGCACTGGGCCATCTCCATCGCCGCGGAGAAGAACGGCGAGATCGTCGCCGGCGTGGTGTACGAGCCGGTGCACGACCAGATGTTCTGGGCCGAGAAGGGCCAGGGCGCCTTCCTGAACCACCAGCGCCTGCGCGTGTCGGAGCGCCGCAACCTCGCCGACGCGGTGATCGCCACCGGCATCCCCTTCAAGGGCCGCGGCGACCATGCCGGCTTCCTGGTCGAGGCCGAGGCCATCATGAAGGAGGTCGCGGGCATCCGCCGCTTCGGCGCCGCCTCGCTCGACCTCGCCTTCGTCGCGGCGGGCCGCTACGACGGCTACTGGGAGCGCGGTCTGGCCCCCTGGGACGCCGCGGCGGGCCAGCTTCTGGTGACGGAGGCCGGCGGCTTCGTGGGTGAGATCGGCGGCGGGCGCAACCCGGTGTTCGGCGGCACGATCCTGGCGGCCAACGCCCATTTCCACCTGCCGATCGCCAAGATCCTGCGCGGTGCGACGGAGCGCAGGGTGCGTTCCGCCCCGGCTGCGGCGACGGACGCCGGTCAGGGCTGACCTCCGGCTGGGCCATAAGCCCTTGTTGACGATAGGATAGCCGGGCCGCGCTTTGGTGGGGAAACCCGCCGCGCGGCCCAAAGGGCGTTGTCGCTACGCCAATCGAAGGGCTATGGTACCAACGCTTTTCCGTGTAACTGGGAACAATGCGCTGGTCACCATGAGGATTGTCGGACGCATGAGCCGTTCTCCGAATGCCCCCGCGGGGCGGTCGGTCTCCCTGCGCGTCCTGCCCGCCGCCGCGGCAGCGGTGCTGTCCCTGGCCGTGACCGCCTGTTCCACGCCCAGCGCGCCCCCACCCCAGACCAGCGCCCCCGGCCCCGCCCCCGCGGTCACCGCCGATGCGGGGAAGCTGACGCTGGAGAACGCGCAGCCGCTGCCCATCCCGCCGCGGCCCGACCTCTTCCCGCCCCCGGCCCCGCCGGCTCCGCCCGTCTTCAAGGCTCCGGTCGTGATGACGGCGCCCCCGCTGCCGCAGATCGAGGTCGGCGCCAGCCCGCCCCCGCCCGCCATGCCGGAGGG
>NZ_JAUJFI010000002.1 GCF_030849505.1 Azospirillum isscasi
GCGACGGCCAGCGGCTGCGTCTCGGCGTCGGTCTGCACCAGGATGCCGCGGTCGGCGCCCATGGCCAGCGCGGTGCGAAGCGTCTCCTGGCACGCCGCCGGACCGACGGTGACCACGACGACCTCGGTTGCCTTGCCGGCTTCCTTGCACCGGACCGCCTCTTCGACGGCGATCTCGTCGAAGGGGTTCATGCTCATCTTCACGTTGGCGGTCTCGACACCGGAACCGTCCGCCTTCACACGGACCTTCACGTTGTAATCCACCACCCTCTTCACGGGGACGAGGATCTTCATGCTGCGGTTTCCTCCCGGATTCGTTTTGTCTTGTCGGTTCAACTCGCCAGCGGGCGTTCGCGCCAGGCGGCCACGAAATCGGGCATCGGCGGCGATTCCCGGTGCTCGCCATGGATCGCCAGCACGTCCGCCGGGGGAACCACGGCGCCGCGCGCCACGAAGGCGCCCTGCACCACCGCCAGCGCCGCCGTGCCTCCGGCGGTCTCCACCCGGTGCTCGATGAAGAAGTACTTGTCGTCCCAGCACAGCACGCGGGTCGCCAGTTCGAAGCGCTGGAAAGGCGCCAGCGGGCGGCGGAAGCGCACGTTGGCGGCGCCGATCACCGGCTGCCAGCGGTGGCGCACGATCGACCGCCCCATGCCGGAGCGCAGCATCAGATCCACCCGCCCCAGGTCCATGACGCTGAAATAGCGGGCGTTGGTCATGTGCATGTTGAGATCGAGGTCGGTGGGCCAGACCCGGAAGCGCAGCCGCGCCGGTTCCAGGAAGCCCACGGCCCGGCCCGTCAGGGCGGCGGCGATGACGGCGATCAGCCGGAACAGCAGATTCATGCCCGCCCCCCGCGGGCCGCCGCATCCGTTCCCGTCCACTCGGTCGTCATGTCGTCCCATCCCCTCCGGCTCTCGGCCCGGCGGGGCGGACGGGCCGCACCGGCTCAGGCGCTCTTGGTCGTCAACCCGCGCTCGTCCAGCGCGGCCGCCACCTGGGCCTCGATCTCCCGCAGTTCGCCCACGGTCGCCTCCAGGTCCTGGCGTTGCTGCTCCAGATCCTTCAGCCGCGCGTCGATGCGCTTCTGCAGGACCTTCAATTGCTCCACCCCGCCGTCCACGTTGTAGAGGTCCAGATATTCCCGGATCTCCGCCAGCGAGAAGCCCAGCCGCTTGCCGCGCAGGATCAGCTTCAGCCGGGCGCGGTCGCGCTTGGTGTAGACGCGGTTGTTGCCCAGGCGGTTGGGCGACAGCAGCCCCTTGACTTCGTAGAAGCGGAGGGCGCGCGGCGTGATGCCCAGTTCCTCCGCCAGTTGATTGACCGTGTAGAGCTGTTCCATGGTGGGGGGCACGCCTTCCGTCACGTCGCACCGCGGCGGCGTGGAGTCCACGCCGCCGGACGGCGTCACCCGTTCCTACCACACCCGCCGCGGCGTGACAAAGCCGCGCGCCCTCGCCTCCTCACCCCTCCTGATTTTGCAAGCTCTCGGCGATCAGTTCCTTCTTGGACAGCTTGCCGACCGCGGTCTTGGGCAGCTCGGCGCGGAATTCGATCAGCTTCGGCATCTCGATCCGCGAGATCTTGTCGCGCAGGAAATCCTTCAACTGCTCCGCCGTCAGGCCGGCGCCGGGCTTGAGCTGCACGAAGGCCTTCGGACTCTGGCCGCGGTACTCGTCGGGAATGCCGATGACGCAGACGGCGACCACGTCCGGGTGCTGGTAAATGGCCTCCTCGATCATGCGCGGATAGACGTTGTAGCCGCCGCAGATGATGAGATCCTTCAGCCGGTCCAGCAGGAAGACGTAGCCGTCCTCGTCCATCACCCCGACGTCGCCGGTGAACAGCCAGCCGCCGACGATGGTGCGCCGGCTCTCCTCGTCCTTGTTCCAATAGCCGGCCATGACGTTGGGGCCGGACAGCACGACCTGCCCCTTCTCGCCCGCCGGCAGCACGCGGTCGGGATCGTCCAGCCCGCGGATCTGCACCATGATGCCGGGCAGCGGCAGGCCGATGGAGCCCTCCTTGTTCACGCCGGTCAGCGGGTTGCAGGCGCAGACGGGTGACGCCTCGCTGAGGCCGTAGCCCTCGACCAGGACGCAGCCGGTGGCCTCCTCGAACTGGCGTTTCAGCTCCATCGGCAGCGGCGCCCCGCCGGAGATGCAATAGCGGATCGACCGCATCGGGTAGCGCGCCACGTCCGGATGCCCCAGCAGAGCCTTGTACATGGTCGGCACGCCGGGCAGCAGCGTCGGCTTGCGCCGCGCGATGGTCTTCAGAACCTGCAACGTGTCGAAGCGCGGCAGCATGACCAGCTCCGCCCCCGCCGCCAGCCCCATGTTCAGCACCACCGTCATGGCGAAGACGTGGAAGAAGGGCAGGACGGCGAGCATCCGCTCCTCCCCCAGCGCCATGCCGGGGAACCACGCCTGCACCTGCCGCGCGTTCGCCACGAGGTTGGCGTGGGTCAGCATCGCCCCCTTGGGCACGCCGGTGGTCCCGCCGGTGTATTGCAGAACCGCCACGTCGCGCCGTGGGTCCACCCGCACCGGCGGGAACACGCCGTCGTTGGCCAGCAGCGCGTCGAAATCCACATGCCGCCCGTCCTGCGGGATGTCGGCCAGCTCGCTGCGCTTCAGCACGCGGAACAGCACGCTCTTCACCGGGGACAGGATGGAAGCCATGCGGCAGACCACGACCGTCCTCAGCCGCGTGCGGTCCAGCATCGCCTCGATCCGCGGGTAGATCTGCTTCAGATCGAGCGTGACCATGATTTCGGTCCCGGAATCCCCGATCTGGTGCTCAAGTTCCCGTTCCACGTAGAGCGGGTTGTAATTCACCACCGTGCCGCCGGCCTTCAGAATCCCGAAATAGGCGATCACGTAGGTCGGCGTGTTCGGCAGGCAGAGCCCCACCCGCACGCCCGGCTTCACACCCAGCGCCGCGAAGCCCTTGGCCGCCCGGTTCACCAGCCCCAGCACCTCCGCGTAGCTGTAGCGCCGGCCCAGGAAGTCCAGGCAGGGGCGGGCGGCGTAGCGGCGGGCGGCCTCCTCGAACAGCTCGGCCAGCGGGGTCACGGCGATCGGCTGGTCCCAGGCGATTCCGTCGGGATAGTGGGCCAGCCAGGGATGGTCCGGCGTGCCGTCCCCGGTGCGGCCCTTGCGCGCAAGATTCTCGGTCATCTCCGATCCTCCCGGCTGTGTGGCGGATCAGGACAACGGGGGATGCTGGGCGGTGCGGGGCGGTGGGAATCCGGGCGCGGCGGCGTTCTGCATGGTTTCACTCCCTGGATTGGTTCCCTGGATCGCCGGGGCGCCGGGAACGTTTTGGTTATGACGTTGACGTAAACGTAAAGCGTGCGTACTGTCAAGACCCGACGAACATGAATCCAGGGGAGAGAGACCGATCCATGGTTGAGGACATCCTGCGCGAACTCCAGTCCCGCTCCACCAGCTTCCGCAGCCTGAAGGCCGACGTCCGCTTCGCGCTGGAGGACGGCCATGCGGTGCGGGTCAACGCCCGCGAGACGCCCGTCGCCATCGCGCGGGAGGATGCCGGGGCCGCCGATCCCGACTGCACCATCCGCATCTCGTCCGAGAATCTGAAGAAGCTGATGGACGGGCGGCTGAACCCGATGCTGGCCTTCACCATGGGCAAGCTGAAGGTGGACGGCTCCATGGGCATCGCCATGAAGCTGGCGCAGCTTCTCGACGAGTGAACGAACCGGCCGGACGGCGGCACCATAAGCCGCCGCCGGACCACGAACACAGGGAGGAAACCACCCATGACGCACGCCCTGCGCGCGGCGTTGGCCGCTGCCGGCCTGCTGCTGACCGCGGCCACGGCGCACGCCGCCGAACCGCGCACGCTGACCTACCGGATCCTGATGGGCGACGATCCGGTCGGCACGGAGACCGTCCGGCTGGAGCCCCAGGGCGAGGTGACCAGGGTCGCCGTCACCGCCTCGACCCGGGTGAAGGTGCTGTTCATCAACTTCCGCTACGACCACAAGCGGGAAGAGGTGTGGAAGGGGCGGACACTGGAATCCATGAGCGCCCAGACCGACGACGACGGAACGCCCCACGCCGTCCAGATGATGCGGCGCGGCGGCGGCTACACGGTCACCGTGGACGGCAAGGCCGGCGAGGCGGGTGCCGACACCCTTCCCCTCACGCTGTGGACCCCGGAGGTGCTGAAGCGCCCCACCCTGCTGTCGGTCATCGACGGCAAGCCCTACGCCGTGCGCACCGACCTCGTGGGCGCCGAGACGCTGACCATCGGCGGGCGGTCCGTTCCGGCGCAGCATCACCGCATATCCGGCGACGTGGAGCGCGACCTGTGGTTCGACGCGCAGGGCACGCTGCTGAAGACCCGCTTCAAGCGCAGCGGCTACGATGTTACCTACATCCTCGAATGAGGTTCAGTTCTGCGTGAGGGTGCGATGCCGCTGTTCGTGTTCCCCGACGACCCGTCCTGGAACGAGGAGGCCGACGCCGTGGAGTTCGCGGTGGAGGTCGGGGAGTATCACGGGCGGGTCTTCGTCCCGCGCCGCGCCCTGCAAAGCCTCGCCGGCCATCTGCCGAAGCCGGACGAGGCGTTGCAGTATGTCTGCCTGAACCGCCCGGTCTTCGACAAGGCGGTGGAGGCCCGCATCATGGACCGGAAGCTGGACCCGGATGCGAACATCCACCTGACGGCGCGGGATGTGCGGCGGGTGGCACAGTAAGGGTTGAGTGGTTGCGCCGGGGCCCCACCCAACCCTCCCCCTGCGAAGCGGGGGGAGGCCGGGAGGAGGGCACAGCACAACCACGCCCCACCCTCAAATGCTGTAATTGTCCGCGATCCCGGACCGGAGCTGCTCGACCTGCTCGCGGAACCCGCCGCTGTCGCGGCCCGGTTCGTTGCGCACGTCCTGCACGATGCGCGCCGGGCTGCCGCCCAGAACGATGATGCGGTCGGCGAGGTGCACCGCCTCCTCCAGATCGTGCGTGACGAACAGCACGGTCTTGCCGGTCTCGCGGTGGATGCGCAGCAACTCGTCCTGAAGGCTGTGGCGCGTGATGGCGTCGAGCGCGCCGAACGGCTCGTCCATCAGCAGGATGTCGGGATCGACGGCCAGGGCGCGGGCGATGCCGACGCGCTGGCGCTGGCCGCCCGACAGCTCATAGGGCCAGCGCCGCCCGTAATCGTCCAGCCGGACGAGGCGCAGCGCGGCGGCCACCCGCTCCTCCCGCTCGGCGGCGGCGATCGGCAGGCCCTCCAGGCCGAAACGGACGTTCTTGGCGACCCGCCGCCAGGGCAGCAGGCGGGCGTCCTGGAAGACGAGGCTGACAGGGCGATGGCCCGGCTTCTTCGTCTCGTGGATGGTGACGGACCCGCCGCGCGCCTCGTGCAGCCCGGCGACGACGCGCAGCAGGGTGGATTTGCCGACGCCCGACGGGCCGACGATGGCGACGAAGCTGCCGCGCTCGATGGACAGATCGACATCCACCAGAACCGGCGGAGCCTCCGCGCCGTAGCCGATGGCGACGCCCTTCAGGTCGATGACCGCGGAGCCGTTTATTTTTGCCATGCGAGCACCCGCTGCTGAACCTGCATGAACAGGAAGTCGCACACGCCGTAGAGCGCCGCGATGGTCACCATGTAGAGCACGACGATGTGGGTGGCGAGCAGGCCGGAGGCGTCGGACATGCGGGCTCCCAGGCCGGAGATGCCGAACAGCTCCGCCGCGACCACGGTCATCCAGCCCTGCCCCAGCCCGGCGCGCACGCCGGACAGGATGCCCGGCAGCGCGCCGGGCAGGACGATCTTGAACAGGCGCGGGATCAGCCCGCCCTGCCCGAAGGCGTGGCCGAGTTCGATCAGGTCCTTGTCCACCCCGCGCACCGCGCTGTAGGTGGCGTAGTAGTTGATCCAGAAGACCGTCAGCGCGATCAGGAAGGTCGCCGCCGACTTGCTGACCCCGAACCAGATGATGGCGAAGGGAATCCAGGCGATGGACGGGATGGGGCGCAACATGCGCACCACCCAGGCCTGGAAGGCGTCCCACACCCCCCAGGTCGCCGCCGCCGTGCCGAAGGTGATGCCCAGGACGGTGCCGAGCGCCAGCCCCGACAGATAGTGCGACAGGCTGGCGAAGACCATCGCCTGCCAGGTGCCGGCCCGGAACTCCGCCAGGAAGGCGCCGGGCACCGCGCTGGGCGACGGCAGCAGGCCGGCGGGCACGACGCCGCTGCGCGCCAGCGCTTCCCAGGCGAGCAGGAAAGCGCCGACGCCGAGCGCCGACAGGGCGATGGAGCTGTGAAGCTTCAGCGGTTGACGCATCGCGTTTACTTCGCGGTGGCCGCGTCGTAGAAGCGGAAGTCGAACGCCTCCGCCACCGGGATGGTGCCCTCGGCGGAGCCGATCTCCTTGGCGTAGGCCATCATCTGCTCGACCGCCGGGACCACGCCGTGCGGATCGGCGACGAACTTGGAGCCCGGCGAGCGGAAGGCGGCCTCCAGCGTGGCCGGCTCCATCAGGCCCTTGCCCAGATATTCGTTGGCGACCTTGGCGGAGCGGGCCGGGTCCTTGGCGATCTGATCGACGGCACGGATGTGCGCCTTCAGAAGGCGGGTCAGCGCCTCGCCATGGTCCTTGGCGACCGGGCCGCGGACCGCGATGACGGTGCCGGGCTGGTTCGGGAACATCTCCGCGCCGGTGGCCAGCAGGCCGACGTTGGGATCGACCTTCTGGGTCACCGTCACCGTCGGCTCACGGATCGTCGCGGCGTCGAGCGCGCCGGCCAGCAGGGCCTGCTGGGTCTTCTCGATGCCCATGGAGATGATTTCCACGTTGGCCGGATCGGCCTTCACCACCTTGAACAGCCAGTGGCGCAGCACCGTGTCCGGAACCGAGCCCGGCGGCTGCGTGCCGATCTTCACCTTGCGGCCCGTGTCGGCGGCGAACTTCGCGATGGACTCCGCGGTGGCCTTGCCGCCCAGCGCCTTGGCAAACTCGCCGCGGCTGGCGACGACCATTTCCTCCACCGCCGAGTTGGCGATGACCGACACGTCCGCACCCTTGGAACGGGCGACCAGCACCGGCGCCACGCCGGCGTAGAGCAGGTCGATCTTGCCGGCGGCCATCGCCTGGATGGCGTGCGGGCCGGATTCGAACTTGGTCAGCTTGAGGTCGATGCCGGCCTCGCGCGCCCAGCCTTCCCCTTCCAGGATGAAGAGCGGCGCGGCGGCGAGGATGGGGATGTAGCCGACCTCCAGCTTCACCGGATCGGCGGCGCGGGCCGCGCCGGGCGTGAAGGCGGTCAGGGACGCGGCGGTCAGGGACGCGACGGCGGCCACAGCCAGCATCGCGGAGCGTCGGGTCAGGGCGGTCATGGATCCATCCTCGCAGGAAATTGCCCGCCTATTTAGCACATCTCCCTTCGGAAGGAAGAGTGAATTGCACAAACCAAGGTGATGCAATGAGCAATTTCACACGTTCATAGAGTTCTTACATGCGGGCATTCCCCCATAAGAAAAGGCCCCTTCCCGCACGGGGAAGGGGCCTTCCGATCGACACCGCCGCAGGGACAGCTTACACCCGGCCGCGCTTCAGGGCGTTCCGGCCGAACGCGCCGTCCACATAGTCGAGCAGCTCGCCCAGTGCCTCCACCGGGGTGACCTTGCCCGTATCGATGGTCAGCTCCGGCGATTCCGGCGCCTCGTAGGGGGCGGAGACGCCGGTGAACTCCGGGATCTCCCCGGCGCGCGCCCGGCGGTACAGGCCCTTGGGGTCGCGCGATTCGCAGGTGGCGAGATCGGCGGCCACGTAGACCTCGTGGAAGCGCTCGCCGCCGATGGCCCGCGCCCGCGCCCGGTCGGCCTGGAGCGGCGAGATCAGCGAGGCGATGACCAGAACGCCGGCGTCCGCGAACAGCTTGGCCGTCTCGGCGACGCGGCGGATGTTCTCCGCCCGGTCCTCCGCCGAGAAGCCCAGCCCGGCGTTCAGGCCGTTGCGCACGTTGTCGCCGTCCAGCACGAAGACCTGCCAGCCACGGTCGAACAGGGCGCGCTCCAGCGCCATGGCCAGCGTGGACTTGCCGGCGCCGGACAGACCGGTCAGCCACAGCACGCCGCCCTTGTGGCCGTTGGCGGCGTTGCGCTCGTCCGCCGTGACGGTGTGCGACACCTCGGTGGTGTTGGCCGACGCGGCGGGACCCTCGTCCACCTCCACGACGATGCAGCCGCCGACCACGTCGTGGCCGTCGATCAGCACGCCGCGCCCGGTCCGCGACAGCGCCGACGCGAGATCGACGGCGATCGGCGAGCGGGAGCGCAGGACGACCTCGGCCACCTCGTTGCGGTGGACGGCCTTGGCCGGGGTGCTGGAGAGATCCTCGATGTCGATGACGGCGGTGATGCTCTCCACCGTCACGCGGTGCTCGCCCGTCGTGATCTTCAGCGTGTAGGTCTTGCCGACCGTCAGCGGTTCCGAGGTCAGCCAGAAGGCCCGCACGCCCAAACGGTGGGTGACGTGCGGCGCCCCCTCCTCATGGTGGGCGATGTGGCCGCGCTCGGCGAAGATGCGCTTGTCGAGCGTGATGCCGATGCTCTGCCCGGCCTGGGCGGCGACGATGGGCTGGCTGTGGTTCCACCCCTCGATGCTGACCACCGTCGCGGTGGCGCCGGTCGGCGAGAAGCGCAGCGTGTCGCCGACGCGCAGCCGCCCGCTCTCGATCCGGCCCGCCAGGATGCGGCGGTCGTCGGGCTTGTAGACGTCCTGCAACGGGAAGCGCAGCGGCAGGTCGGTCGGCGCCTGCTGCGGGCGGAAGGCGTCCAGCGCCTCCACCACGGTCGGGCCGTCGTACCAGGGCGCCTTGCCGGAGCGGGTGACGATGTTGTCGCCGTGACGCGCCGCGATGGGGATCACCGTGGAGGTGTGCAGGCCGAGCTCCGCCAGATAGGCGCGGATCTCGTGGGACACAGCCTCGAACCGGTACTGGTCGAACTCCACCCGGTCCATCTTGTTGACCGCCACCGCCACCTGGCGCACGCCCAGCAGATGCAGCAGGAAGGCGTGGCGGCGCGACTGCTCCAGCGCACCCTCGGCGGCGTCGATCACCAGCAGGGCGGCGTCGGCCTGGGAGGCGCCGGTCACCATGTTCTTCAGGAACTCGGTGTGGCCCGGCGCGTCGATGATGACGTAGGGGCGCTGCTCCGTCTTGAAGTGGATCTGCGTGGTGTCGATGGTGATGCCCTGGTCGCGCTCCGCCTGGAGCGCGTCCATCACGAAGGCCCATTCGAAGGGCATGCCGCGCTTGCGGCTCATCTCGTGCACCTGCTCCACCTTGCCGTCGGGCAGGCTGCCGGTGTCGTTCAGCAGGCGCCCGATCAGCGTGGACTTGCCGTGATCGACATGGCCCACGATGACGATGCGGAGCTGGCCGTTCAGTTCGTTCCGGATATCCATCTTTCCCATCCCCCGCTTACATGTAGCCCGAGCTGCGCAGGCGCTCGAAGCTGTCCTCGGCCTCGTTGTCCATGGCGCGGCCGGCGCGCTCCGGGATGCGGGTCACCACCAGTTCGGCGATGATCTCGTCGATGGTGCCGGCGGTGCTGTCCACCGGGAAGGTGATGTTCTTCTCGCCCAGCGAGCGGTAGCGCTTGCCGTCCTTGGCGAAGTACAGCGGGACGATGGGAATCCCCTCGCGCTTGGAATAGCGCCAGATGTCCAGTTCGGTCCAATGCAGCAGCGGGTGGATGCGGACGTGGGTGCCTTCCTCGAACCGGGTCTTGTAGTGGTCCCAGAACTCCGCCGGCTGGTCCTTCACGTCCCAATCGCCTTCCAGCGAGCGCGGGGAGAAGACGCGCTCCTTGGCGCGGGTCGCCTGCTCGTCGCGGCGGATGCCCACCATGATCCCCTGGTACTTGCCGGTGCGGAGCAGGTTCTTCAGCCCCTCCGTCTTGCGGGCGGCGGCGCGGGTCAGCGGCGGCAGGGTCTGGTCCATGTCCGCTTCCGGCGGGCACTGCTCGACCCGCAGATCGAGGTCCCACTCCCCGGCGATGCGGTCGCGGAAATCGTAGACCTCCTGAAGCTCCATCGCGGTGTCCAACTGGACGACCGGGAACGGCACGCGCCCGAAGAACGCCTTGCGGCAGAGCCAGAGCAGGACGTTGCTGTCCTTTCCGATCGACCACAGCAGAGCCAGCTTGTCGATGCGGTTGTAGGCCTCGCGGAGGATGTAGATGCTCTGGCTCTCAAGGTAATCGAGATCGGCGGTCATTGTGCGGTTCCGGTCTTCTTGAAGGTGTGAATGCCGCATTCGGTCTTGGCGGTTCCGGCCCAGCGTCCGGACCGCGGGTCCGCACCGGGAGCGACACGCTCGGTGCAGGTGAAACAGCCGATGGACAGGAAGCCGTCGGCCTCAAGCGGGTGGCGCGGCAGGTTGCGCCGCGCGAATTCCTGGTCGATCCGCTCGCGGTCCCACAGGGCGAGCGGGTTGATCTTGATGCGGCCCGTGCCCTCTTCCGCCTCGAACAGGGGAAGGGCGGCGCGGGTGCTGGCCTGGAAGCGCTTGCGCCCGGTCACCCAGGCGTCGAAGCCTTCCAGCGCGCGGTCCAGCGGCACCGTCTTGCGCAGATGGCAGCAGGCGTCGTGCGAGCGGGTGAACAGCAGTCCGTCGGCGTCCTCCGCCGCCAGATCCTCGTCGGTCGGGCCGACGGTGCGGACCCCGGTCAGGCCCAGCGCGGCGGCCAGCTTGTCGCGGTAGCGCAGCGTCTCCCCGAACAGCTTGCCCGTGTTGACGAACAGCACGGGGAAGGATGGGTCGGCCTCCGCCGCCATGGCGAGCAGCACCGCCGATTCCGTACCGAAGGAGGAAACCACAGCGACGCGGCCGTCAAATTCGTCGCGCAGCAGGGCGTTCAAAAGCACCGCCCCTTCCAACCGTCCGTACCGTTCGGCCAGCTCCGCCACGCGGTCAGATTTCACAGCCCGAGAAAGTCCATCCAGCATGGCCAGTTTGCCTACTCGCAAAGTGGAGTATTTGTTCTGAATTGCACATTAACACCAGTTTCACGGCGTTGCAATGCATATACATTGTCTACATGTATTATAGGTTTATAAGAGTTTGTGAAATCTGTTGATTGCACCCCTGCATCGCGCTTAAATGCGCCCATGATGCTTATTCACGACATCAATGGTGTGCATTTCGGGTGGCGGCGGTGATCCCGGTCGCCCTTGATCCCGCGCATGTGCGCATCGTGCTGGTCGGCCAGGGGCCGCTGGCGAAGCGCCGCCTTCTCCAGCTGGTGGATGGCGGCGCTTCGCCAGCGGTCTATTCACCGGAGCCAGACGTGGAATTGGCCGCCCTGGCGGGCGACCATCTGCGCCGCACCCTGCCCTCTCCCGTCGAACTGGACGGCGTGCATGCGCTGTTCATCGTGGGAATTCCGGATGAAGCCGCGGAAACGCTGGCGCGCCAGGCGCGGGAACGGAACATTCTGGTGAATGTGGAGGATGTGGTTCCGCTCTGCGATTTCCACGCGCCTTCCGTGGTCAGGCGTGGGGAGCTCCTGCTGACCGTCTCGACCGGCGGCAGGAGTCCGGCTCTGGCCCAGGCCATCCGCGAGCGGCTGGAAACCCTGTTCCCCACCGTCTGGGCCGATCGCCTGGCGGAGCTTGCCGCGCTCCGCGACCGCCTGCGCGCCGCGGGCGCCAAGGGCCCCGAGGTGCTGCGCGCCTGCCGGGACCTGATCGCCGCCAAAGGATGGCTGCCATGATCTCTCCTCATCTGTCGTCCCGCCTGCCCGCCTTCGAGGCGGGAAGCGTCTGGCTCGCCGGGGCCGGTCCGGGCGATCCGGGTCTGCTGACCCTGCTGGCCGCCAAGGCGCTGGGCGAGGCCGATGCCATCGTCCACGACGCGCTGGTCGGCGGCGGCATCCTGGACTTCGCCAACCCCGGCGCCCTGCTGGTGGACATGGGCAAGCGCGCCGGCCATCCCTCCCCCAGGCAGGAGGCGATCAACGAACGGCTGGTGGAACTGGCGCGGGAAGGCCGGCGGGTGCTGCGGCTGAAGGGCGGCGACCCCTTCGTCTTCGGGCGCGGCGGCGAGGAATGCCTCGCGCTGGCCGAGGCGGAGATTCCCTTCCGCGTGGTGCCGGGCGTCACCGCGGGCATCGGCGGGCTGGCCTACGCCGGCATCCCGGTGACCCACCGCGGCTTCGGCACCACGGCGACCTTCGTCACCGGCCACGACAAGGCCGGCGGGCTGCCCGCCGATCTGGACTGGGACGTTCTGGCGCGGCTGCCCGGCGCGCTGGTCTTCTACATGGCGCTTGGCACCATCGGCACCATCGCCGACCGGCTGACCGCCGCCGGCAAGCCGCCGATGACTCCGGTCGCCATCGTGTCGAGCGCCAGCACCGAGGCGCAGAGCGTCGTCGAAACCAATCTTGCCCATTGCGCGCGGGATGTCGTGCGGCTACAGGCCAAGCGCCCCGCGATCGTCGTGGTCGGCGAGGTCGTGCGGCTGCGCGCCCTGATCGGCGCGTGGCAGCAAACCACCGGCCAGCATCCGTCCTCCATCGCCGTGTCGGCGTGAGCGTTCGTGTTAGGAGTTGAAGGCATGGCGTTGAACGATAAGTCCCGGAACGAGGCGGTGCTGCAGGCCATCACCGCAAACCGCCTGCGCGACGGCGAGGTGATCTTCCTTGCCCCCGGCTCCGCTGTCGGCTCCGGCGTTGCCTGGGTGGAGCGGCTGGAGGACGCCGCCCTGTTCGAGGACGCCGCCACCGCCGACGCCGCCCTGGCCGCCGCCAAGGCCCAGGCGGAGGGCGAGCGGTTCGCCGTGGACGTCTACGCCTTCGACCTGCGCGTCGCGGACGGACAGCGGCTGCCGGTCAAGACGCGGGAGCGCATCCGGGCGCTGGGTCCCACCGTGCGCATCGATCTCGGCAAGCAGGCTGCGGCCTGAACCGGGCGGCCAACATTCTGAATAGGGCGAGTTCCATGAACCACATCGCGCCCGGCCGCAACGCCGGGGTCTACAGCTACGACGACATCGACCGCCGCTTCGTCGCGGAGCGCGTGGAGCAGTTCCGCGCCCAGGTCGAGCGCCGCCTGTCCGGCGAGCTGACCGAGGAGGAGTTCAAGCCCCTGCGGCTGATGAACGGCCTCTACCTCCAGCTTCACGCCTACATGCTGCGCGTCGCCGTTCCCTACGGCGTCCTGACCTCGCATCAGTTGCGCAAGCTGGCCGGGATCGGGCGGAAATACGACAAGGGCTACGGCCACTTCACCACCCGCCAGAATCTCCAGTTCAACTGGATCAAGCTGGAGGACACCCCGGCTATCCTGAACGAGCTGGCCGAGGTGGACATGCACGCGCTGCAGACCAGCGGCAACTGCGTGCGCAACGTCACCACCGACCAGTTCGTGGGCGCGGCGCGGGACGAGGTGGTGGACGGGCGCGTCTACGCCGAAATCCTGCGGCAATGGACCACCCTGCACCCTGAATTCACCTATCTGCCGCGCAAGTTCAAGATCGCCATCATGGGGTCCGACGCGGACCGCGCGGCCATCCGCGTCCATGACGTGGGCGTCTTCGCCAAGCGCAACGAGCGGGGCGAGGTCGGATTCACCTTCTATGTCGGCGGCGGTCTGGGCCGCTCGCCCTTCGTGGGCAAGCTGATCCGCGACTGGGTGCCCGAGGAGGATTTCGTCGCCTATCTCGAAGCCATCCTGCGCGTCTACAACCAGTATGGCCGGCGCGACAACATCTACAAGGCGCGCATCAAGATCCTCGTCCACGAGCTGGGCCAGGAGAAATTCACGCAGGAGGTCGAGGAGGAGTTCGCCCGCCTGCGCGGCCCGAAATACCGCCTCGCGCCGGAGATCGTGGACGAGATCCGCCGCCGCTTCGGCGGCCCGGCCTTCGAGACGCTGACCGACGAGCCGGAATCCCTCCAGGCCGCCAAGGCCGCGAACCCGGACTTCGCCCGCTGGGTGGCGGTCAACGTCGTCGCCCACAAGGTCCCCGGCTACGCCGCCGCCACCATCTCGCTGAAGCCGGCCGGCGGCATCCCCGGCGACGCCACGTCGGAACAGATGGAACTGGTCGCCGATCTGGCCGACGCGCACAGCTTCGGCGAACTCCGCGTCAGCCACGCGCAGAACCTCGTCCTCGCCCATGTCCGGCAGGACGCGCTGTTCACCCTGTGGACCGCGTTGGAGGCCAACGGGCTGGGCACCCCGAACGCGGGGCTGATCGGCGACATCATCGCCTGCCCCGGCCTGGATTACTGCGCGCTGGCCAACGCCCGTTCCATCCCGCTGGCCCAGGCCATCTCGGCCCGCTTCGCCGATCCGGCGCGGCAGCAGACCATCGGCGAGCTGGGCATCAAGATCAGCGGCTGCATCAACGCCTGCGGCCACCACCATGTCGGCGCCATCGGCATCCTGGGCGTGGATAAGAAGGGCGAGGAGTTCTACCAGATCACCGTGGGCGGCGACCCGACCCTGACCACGGCGATCGGCGACATCCTCGGCCCGGCGGTGACCGCCGACGAGACGGTGGACGCCATCGAGGCCATCGTCGAGGTCTATCTGTCCAACCGGCACGACGGGGAACGCTTCCTCGACACGCTGAAGCGCGTCGGCCACGGCCCGTTCAAGGAGAGAGTCTATGCCGCTCATTAAGGACGGCCGCATCGTCGAGGACGCGTGGGTTGCGGTCGCGGACGGCGAACCGGTTCCCGCCGACCGCCCCGCCATCGTCACCTTCGAGCGCTGGCAGGCGGAGCGCGCGAGCTTTGACGGGCGCAACGCGGCTCTCGGCCTGCGGGTGAAGAGCGGAACGCTGGCCCCGGCCATCGCCGCGGATCTGGACCGTTTCGCCCTGGTGGCGATCGAGTTCCCGAAGTTCCGCGACGGGCGCGGCTTCTCCACCGCCCGCGAGCTGCGGGAGCGCTACGGCTATGAGGGCGAGATCCGGGCGGTCGGGCACGTCATCCCCGACCAGTACCAGTTCCTGGTCCGCACCGGCTTCACCTCCGCCGAGGCCCCGGAACACACCAAGCCGGAAAGCTGGGCGCACGCCCTGACGGAAATCACCGTCGCCTTCCAGCCGTCGCTGGACGACCCGCAGCCGCTCTCGCTCCTGCGGCGCCGCCTGGGGTCCTGATC
The DNA here is from genome assembly GCF_030849505.1 of Azospirillum isscasi. GTDB lineage: Bacteria > Pseudomonadota > Alphaproteobacteria > Azospirillales > Azospirillaceae > Azospirillum > Azospirillum isscasi. The sequence goes on from NZ_JAUJFI010000002.1 coordinate 15,165, forward strand.
TGGGGTCCTGACCGCTTCGCCGCGCCCGTGTCCCGACAAGGGAGCGGGCGCGGCATCCCCGGCCTGTTCACGCCGGGGTGAAGACCCAGAACAGCCCCGCCGCCGCCGCGATGAGCACCGCCGCGACCAACCCGGCGACGGTGCGCCGCATCCGGGCCTCGCGCCGCTCGACCTCCCGGCGCTTCCTCAGCAGATATTGTTGCTCGGGACCGAGAAAGGCGCCCGGATCGCCGTCCGGCGCGACGGCACGCTTCGCCATGCCCCGGTTGCGCGCCACGGGCGGAGTCCGCACCTGGGGCCGCGCCGCCCGCCCTTCCAGAACCATCGATTCGCCGGCCAGAGGGCGCCCCGCCCCCGGACGGCCCCGGCCCGCCTTCCTGGATGCCTTGCGTCTTTTGCTCGCCATGCCCCTCACCTCACCGTCGGCATGCGGAGCATAGCGGCCCCGGCCCGCTTATCCAGCCCTCAATGACACAGGGCCAGCAAGGTCACATCGCACAGATTTCCCACCTTTGCCGAAGCATTGGGCAATTGAGGCGAATTTATGGAGACCCTGTTTTAGTCCCGGCAAATGCGGGCAAGAAATTGGAAAAATCCCGACGACAGTGCCCACAAGCGCCGCCAAAATCCGTACTATGCGGCATCGCGCCGATGCAGCCAGGATTCCCGCATGCCTCATGACGTTCCGCTTATATCCACCATTGCCATCGCATTCGGGTTGGCCTTCGTCTTCGGATACATCGCCGACCGCATCCGTTTGCCTCCCCTCGTCGGCTATCTGGTCGCCGGCATCATCGTCGGCCCCTTCACGCCGGGCTTCGTCGCGGACGGCGGTCTGGCCGCGCAGCTGGCTGAAATCGGCGTCATTCTCCTGATGTTCGGCGTCGGGCTTCACTTCTCGCCTTCGGACCTGCTGGCGGTCCGGAAGATCGCCATTCCCGGCGCGGTCGGCCAGATCGGCCTCGCCACCGCGCTGGGCGTCGGGCTGGCATGGCTGTGGGGCTGGAGTCTCGGCGCGGGCCTCGTGCTGGGCCTCAGCCTGTCGGTGGCGAGCACGGTGGTGCTGCTGAAGGCCCTGGAAGAGCGCGACATGCTGAACACCGCCGAAGGCCGGGTGGCGGTCGGCTGGCTGATCGTCGAGGATCTCGCGATGGTCCTGGCGCTCGTCCTGCTGCCGGCCCTGGCGGAGGTTCTGGGCGGCCACGCGCCGGGCGCCGCGGGCGGCCATGGGGCGGGATCGGACGGGCCGATCTGGCTGACGCTGGCCCTCACGCTCGGCAAGGTGGCTGCCTTTTCCGTTCTGGCGATTCTGCTCGGCCCACGGGTCGTTCCGGTGATCCTGACCAACGTCGCCCGCACCGGCTCGCGGGAACTGTTCACCCTGTCGGTTCTCGCCATTGCGCTGGGCGTCGCTTACGGCTCGGCGGTGCTGTTCGGGGTGTCCTTCGCGCTCGGCGCCTTCTTCGCGGGCGTGGTACTGAACGAATCGCGCTTCAGCCACAAGGCGGCCACCGATTCGATGCCGTTGCAGGACGCCTTCGCCGTTCTGTTCTTCGTGTCGGTCGGCATGCTGTTCGACCCCTCGATCCTTATCCGCGACCCTCTGGCGGTCATCGCCGTGGTCGCCCTGATTGTCGTGGGCAAATCGCTGATCGCCTTCGGCATCGTGATCCTGCTGCGCTTCCCGGTGGGCATGGGTCTGGCGGTGTCGGCCAGCCTCGCGCAGATCGGCGAGTTCTCCTTCATTCTCGTCGGGTTGGGCATGTCGCTCGGCCTGCTGCCGGAGGAGGGCCGCGACCTCGTGCTGGCCGGCGCGCTGCTGTCGATCACGCTGAACCCGGCGGTCTTCGCGGCGGTCGGCGCGCTGCGCAAGCATCTCCAGGCCAAGCGGCCTGCCGGTGTTCCTCCCTACGGCTGGGAGCAGTTCGAGCAGCTTCAGAGCAGCCTCGCCGACGCCCGCCACCAGGCAGAGGAGCGCGAGAAGGAGCACAGCCTGCAAATCCAGGCGCTGGCCAAAACCTTCCCGGTGCTGTCCCTGCTGGACGCGCACGAGCAGGAACGGCTGATGATGCTGTTCCGGTCGAAGTCGGTGGTTCCCGGCGAGAGGATCATACGCAAGGGCGACCGCGCCAACGCCATGTACTTCATCTCCTCCGGCGCCGTGGAGGTGCTGATGGAGGGCCAGACCATCCGCCTGGGTGCCGGCACCATGTTCGGCGAGATGGCCCTGCTGAGCGGCCAGCGGCGGAACGCCGACGTTGCCGCGGTCGATTACTGCCAGCTTCAGGTCCTTGACCGGCGTGACTTCAACCAGTTCACGGCCCGGCACCCGGCGCTGCGCACGGCCCTGATCGAGATGGCCGCGCAGCGGCGCCGGATGAACCAGCCGGACACCACGGCCCAGGACACCACGGCGGCATCGGAGACCGCCGCCTGAGCCCTGCGGGGAGATGCAATTCAGTGGAGCCGCCGCCGGGTCACCCGTCACGGGCCCGGCGGTCTTCGCAGGCTCATCGTGCCAGCAAAGCAAAAGAAAAAGCCTTGGAGCCGCTAAGCTCCAAGGCTTCTCTTCCGTTCCGGAACTTGGTCGGAGCGACAGGATTTGAACCTGCGACCCCCAGACCCCCAGTCTGATGCGCTACCAGGCTGCGCTACGCTCCGTTCGACGGACCGCCCTTCGTTCCGGAAGGGAGCGGGACTATAGCCGGGACCTTGGTCCAACGCAAGCGCTACAGTTCACTTTTTTCACGTTTCCTGAAATTATTTCCCTTCCCCATTTGCGAGCAATAACCTCGCCTCTTTCAACTCATCCAGGGCTTGGGCAATGGCCTGTCGGACGGCGCTCGGCATCGTCTCCGACGCGGCGTCCGATACCTCCTCCGCCTCATCCGGATCGGCGTCCGCTGCATCCGGGGGGCCTTCCAAAGGCGTTTCCAGGGCGTCGGGCTCGTCCAACCCGAGGCTTCCCCTCCGGTTCTCCGGATCGCCGTCCACCTGCCCGTCCTTCAAAAGGCGCTGGACGCCCTTGATCGTGTAGCCCTCGCCATACAGCAAGCTCTGGATCTGCCGCAGCAACTCCACGTCTTCCGGACGGTAATAGCGCCGCCCCCCGCCGCGCTTGAGCGGGCGGAGCTGCGGGAACTTGCCTTCCCAGAAGCGCAACACATGCTGCGGCACGTCCAACTCGGACGAAACCTCGCTGATCGTGCGGAAGGCCGTGGCGGACTTTGCGATGCCGCGCGCTTTCATATCCAGGCAACCTTGGTTGGCAGGCAATCGGAACGGCGGATCAGGACACCGCCTTCACACGCTGCGCCTGGGCCTCTTCCGCCTCCACGACCTCGTTGATGCGGTTCTTCAGGACGTGGCTCGCCCGGAAGACCAGGACGCGCCTGGGCAGGATCGGCACCTCTTCACCGGTCTTCGGGTTGCGGCCGACCCGCTGCCCCTTCTGCCGGATTTGGAAACTGCCGAAGGACGAGATCTTGACCATCTCGCCGCGGGCCAGGGCGTCGGAGATCTCCTCCAGAACGCTTTCGACCAGATCGGCGGATTCGTTGCGCGACAGGCCGACCTCCTGGTAGACCGCTTCGCTGAGCTGCGCGCGTGTAACGGTGTTTTGTGACATGGTTCGCTTCCCCCCCGAAACCATAGGGGAAAAACCGTAATCCGGGGAAAGAACCCGGTCAATTCAAAAGCTTGGATCGCATCGTTGTGAGCAGCGCAGCAAACGCAGCCTTTCAGCGAACGGACCGGAGGAACCGGGCGGGATGCGCCGTTTACCAGCGCACCATGGCAGCACCCCAGGTCAGGCCGCCGCCGATGGCCTCCATGAGGATCAGGTCGCCCCGCTTCACGCGGCCATCATGCACCGCCTCGCACAGCGCCAGCGGAATCGACGCCGCGGAGGTGTTGCCGTGTCGGTCGACCGTCAGCACGACCTTGTCGGTCGGCAGCTTCAGCTTGCGGGCGATGCCGTCGATGATCCGCTGGTTGGCCTGATGCGGCACCAGCCAATCCACCGCCGCAGGCTCCAGCCCGTTGGCCGCCAGCGCCTCCTCCACGACGGAGGACAGCTTGCTGACGGCGTGGCGGAAGACCTCCTGCCCGTTCATCCGGACATGGCCCGCCGTGCCGGTGGCGGACGGACCGCCATCGACATAGAGCAGCCCGTACTGGGCGCCGTCCGAATGCAGGTGCGTGGACAGCACGCCGCGGTCCGCCGCGGTCCCCGCCGCGTCATAGCCTTCCATCACCACGGCACCGGCGCCGTCGCCGAACAGCACGCAGGTGGTGCGGTCCTTCCAGTCCAGCAGGCGGGAGAAGGTCTCCGCGCCGATGACCAGGGCGCGGGTGGCCTGCCCGAGGCGGATGAAATTGTCGGCGATGGACATCGCGTAGACGAAGCCGGCGCACACCGCCTGGATGTCCAGCGCGAAGCCCTTGGCCCCAAGCGCCGCCTGCACCTTCGTCGCGGTGGCAGGGAAGGTGTTGTCCGGAGTCGTCGTCGCCAGCACGATGCAGTCGATGCTGGCGGCGTCCACCCCGGCGTGCTCCAGCGCACGGGTCGCCGCGGCGATGGCGAGATCGGAGGTCAGTTCCCCATCGGCGGCGATGTGGCGCGACCTGATGCCGGTGCGCTGGACGATCCAGTCGTCCGACGTGTCCACACGGGCCTCGAGGTCACGATTCGTGACGACGTTGGCCGGAAGATAGGAACCGCAGCCGAGAATCCGGGAACGCTTGACCATGATGCTAGACCGCCGCCGCCTTCGTGTCGGGAAGAGGCTTGGCGTCGCCCAGACGCTGCATCTCTTCCTTGATTCGGTCGTTGAAACCGTTTGCCGCCAGATTGTAGGCCACACCGATGGCGTTGGCGAACCCGATGGCGTCGGTGCCCCCGTGGCTCTTCACGCAGACGCCGCGCAGGCCCAGGAACATGGCGCCGTTGTAGCGGCGCGGATCGGTGCGCTGCTTCAACCGCTTGAAGGCCCCACGGGCCAGCAGATAACCGAGACGCGCCGTCCAGGAGGACTGGAACGTCCGGCGCAGGAACTCCGTGAAGAGCTTCGCCGTGCCTTCGGCGGTCTTCAGGGCGACGTTGCCGGTGAAGCCGTCGGTGACGATCACGTCCACCGTGCCGGTGGCGATGTCGTTGCCCTCGACGAATCCATGGAAGCGTCCCGGCAGCGGCATTTCGCGCAGACGGCCCGCGGCGGCGCGGACCACCTCGTTCCCCTTCACCTCTTCCGACCCGATGTTCAGCACGCCGATGGTCGGCTCGGACAGGTTCAACGCGGTGCGCGCGAAGACCGCGCCCATCACGGCGAACTGCACGAGATTCTCGGGCTGGCATTCGGTGTTGGCGCCGAGGTCGAGCATAACGCTCTCCCCCCGCAAGGTGGGGAAAAAGGACGCGATGGCCGGACGGTCGATGCCCGGAATCGTCTTCAGCACGAACTTGGCCATGGCCATGAGCGCGCCGGTGTTGCCGGCGGACACCACGCAGGCGGCTTGCCCGCCCGCCACCGCATCGATGGCGAGACGCATGCTCGACTGGCGTCCGGCACGCAGCGCGACCGATGGCTTGGCGTCGCCGGCCACGGCGTCCGGGGTGTGGCGCACCTCGGCCACCGCTTTCAAGGCGGGCCGCTGCGCGAGCAGCGGCTCGATGCGGGCGGTGTCCCCGAACAGCAGGTAATGGACCTGCGGGTGACGCTCGCGGGCGATATCCGCCCCGGCGATCACCATGTCGGGTCCTTTGTCACCGCCCATGGCATCAAGGGCAATGGTCAGGCGCTGGCTCACCGCGGACAGGCTCCCTGGCTAGGACGTAGGGCGGCCAACCAAACCGCCATCAGGCCGCCGGAGCGCTCTGAACCACTTCGCGCTGGTCGTAATGACCGCAGGAGCCGCAGACATGGTGCGGGCGCTTCAGCTCGCCGCAGTTCGAGCACTCGGCGTAGGACGAGGTCGGGAGAGCGTGGTGCGAGCGACGCATGTTGCGGCGCGACTTGGAGGTCTTCTTCTTCGGAACAGCCATGGCCGTAAACTCTCTTCATTGTAAAAGGCGGCCCGAAGAGGGGCCGCCTGACGCGAGCGGCATTCAATACGGCAATTGCCCTCGAAGGGCAAGCCCGTTCCGCCCTCAATTCTGTCGTTTCAGACGTTCCAGGACGGCGAACGGGTTCGGCTTCTCCGGATCGGCGCCGGCATCGTCACCGGCGGCGTCCGGCCCCTCCTCCTCCTCTTCGCCTTCGCTGTAGCCGCTGAACTCGATGCCTTCGGCGTGCGGGTAGGGATCGAGCGCCAGGGACAGGTGCTGGGCGGTCAGTTCGCCGATGTCGATGCGCCCGTTCGTCATGGCCTCGGGAATGTCCTCCTCGGCGACGTTCGGGTCGATCTCGATCTCGTCCTCCTCGCCGGGGACCATCGACTCCGGCGCGAACAGGGCGCCGAACCGGTCGGACAGCCGGGCGGGCACCGGTTCCAAGGTGACGACGCAGGTCTGCACCACGTCGGCGTCCAGTTCCCCTTCGACGCGCACCATCTGGCCGCCGCGCACGGACCGCAGCCGGACGGTGGCGGTCAGCCGCCCGATTCCCTCCAGTTCGAAGCGGTCGGCCAGGGCCTTGCGCTCGGCCTCCGTCGCCTCGATGGTCTCAACCAGCTCGCCGTCGCGATGGACCGCGTCGGCGCGGACGACGCGCGAGAATTCCGGCGCGGGACCGGCGGAAAGCGGGGGCGTGTTGCGCATGTCAGGCAATTCCTTGTCACAGCGCCCGTTCTGTTGCGGGCGCATCCTTGCTCATTGTCAGATGAATCCGGACGCCGGGAAAGGCAAGTCCGATTGATAAGAGGCGCGATCCGGCGGGATCAGTCCGACTCCGCGGCGGGCGGCGGCCCGAAGCGGACCTCCCCGGCCAGGAGCGACTCCAGCGGCTGCGACTCCAGGCCCGCGGCCTCGCGCCGGACATAGGCCGCCATGACGGCCAGCCGCTCCGGCGGCACGTCGGGCACGGTGCCGTATATGTTGTTGTCGAGCGCCACCTCCAGCCCCTGCCCGCCATCCTCGGCCAGGGCGCGGTCATAGACCTCGATGCGGCCGGCGATGCCGCGGGCCATGGTCTTGATGCGCCGCCCGACTCCGCTGTCGCCCACCCCCTGCTCCATCAGCGACTTCTCGAAATGGTCGATCATCGCCTCGAACAGCAGGCGCGAGCGGTCCGCGGCGGCGGCCCCCTGCCCCTTCAGGCGCCGCATCACCAGGAAGACGTGAAGCACCACCATGTCGAAGCGCCCGTCCAGCGTGTCGGGAACGCCAAGATCACGGTAGAAGCCCGGCAACCGGGCCTGCGCCACGATCGTGAGATAGAATTCGGCAATGGCGCGGGCCTCACGCCGGCGCCGGAACAGGCGGTCGAGCACGGTTTCTCTCTCGCTCGGAGTTTCGTTGACAGGACAAACCGCGCGGTGCGATTGTCCCGGCATTAGCGGGCGGAGTCCGGCCTGCCGCAAGGGTCCGGCGGGCCGCCCGCGCCATCATAGCCTGAGCACCATGACGAGATCGATTCCTTCGGCGCTGTGCGCCTTCGCCTTTCTGGGTCTCGCCGTCTCCGCGTGCTCGCCCACCGTGGCGACCCGCGGCAACATGGCGGACCCCGACCGCATTGCCGAGATCAAGGCCGGCCAGTCGCGGCGGGAGGATGTGGCGGACATCCTCGGCACGCCGACCTCCGTGGGAACCTTCGACCAGAACGTCTGGTACTACATCGGCCAGAAGACGGAGAAGGTCGCCTTCTTCCAGCCGAGCGTGATGGAGCGCCGCGTGGTCGTCGTTCATTTCGACGACGCCGGCGTGGTGCGGGAGATGAAGCAGCTCGATGCCAGCGACGGCCAGCAGGTCGAGATGGTCGACCGCAGCACCCCCACCGCCGGGCGCGAATTGAGCTTCCTGGAACAGATGCTCGGCAACGTCGGGCGCTTCTCCGCCAAGGACGCGCGGGGCCGAGGCCCGGGCCGCTGACGCCACCGGCCTTCCGGAAACAGAAAAAGCCCCGCTTCCGCGGGGCTTTTCTTTTGGTGCCGAACCGACGCGGGATCAGCCGATCTGCGCGAGGATCGCCAGAAGCAGGATCGCCACGATGTTGGTGATCTTGATCATCGGGTTGACCGCCGGGCCGGCGGTGTCCTTGTACGGGTCGCCGACGGTGTCGCCGGTCACTGCCGCCTTGTGCGCGTCGGAGCCCTTGCCGCCGTGGTTCCCCTCCTCGATGAACTTCTTGGCGTTGTCCCAGGCGCCGCCGCCGGACGTCATGGAGATGGCGACGAAGATCCCCGTCACGATGGTGCCCAGCAGCATGGCGCCCAGCGCGGCGAAGGCCTGGGCCTGACCGGCGATGGCGGCGATGACCACATACAGCACGACCGGCGCCAGAACCGGCAGCAGCGACGGGATCACCATCTCCTTGATCGCGGCGCGGGTCAGCATGTCCACGGCGCGGCCATAGTCCGGCTTCGCGGTGCCCTCCATGATGCCGCTGATCTCGCGGAACTGGCGGCGTACCTCCACCACCACCGATCCCGCGGCGCGCCCGACCGCCGTCATGCCCATGGCCCCGAACAGGTAGGGCAGCAGCCCGCCGATCAGCAGCCCGACGACCACATAGGGATCGTCCAGCCGGAACTCGACCTTCACGTTCGGGAAATAGTGTTTCAGATCCTGCACATAGGCGGCGAACAGCACCAGTGCCGCCAGACCGGCGGAGCCGATGGCGTAGCCCTTGGTCACCGCCTTGGTGGTGTTGCCGACGGCGTCCAGCGCGTCGGTCGTCACGCGGATGTCCTTCGGCATGTCGGACATTTCCGCGATGCCGCCCGCGTTGTCGGTCACCGGGCCGTAGGCGTCCAGAGCCACCACCATGCCGGCCAACGCAAGCATCGTGGTCGCAGCGATGCCGATTCCGAAGATGCCGGCCTGCCCATAGGCGATGATGATGCCGACGCAGATGACCAGGACCGGAAGCGCCGTCGCCTCCATCGACACGGCCAGACCCTGGATCACGTTGGTGCCGTGCCCCGTCTCCGACGAGCGGGCGACGCTGCGCACCGGGCGGAAAGCGGTGGAGGTGTAATATTCGGTGATCCACACCAGCAGGCCGGTCACGCCCAGCCCGACCAGGGACGACACGAACAGGTTGCCGCCGGTCACGTAACCGCCGCCGTTCAACGCGATGGGCCGGGTGAAGCCGAACATGATCGCCGTCACGATCAGGATCAGCACCAGCGAGATGCCCGCGGTGGCGGCCAGGCCCTTGTAGAGGGCGGCCATGATGTTGTTGTTGCTGCCCAGCTTCACGAAGAAGGTGCCGGCGACCGAGGCGGCGATGCAGACCGCGCCGATGACCAGCGGATAGACCAGCAGCAGGCGGATCACCTCCCCCGAAAAGAAAATCGCCGCCAGCAACATGGTGGCGACGATGGTGACGGCGTAGGTCTCGAACAGGTCGGCGGCCATACCGGCGCAGTCGCCGACGTTGTCGCCCACATTGTCGGCGATGACCGCGGGATTGCGGGGGTCGTCCTCCGGGATGCCGGCCTCCACCTTGCCCACCAGATCGGCGCCGACGTCGGCCCCCTTGGTGAAGATGCCTCCGCCCAGACGCGCGAAGATGGAAATCAGCGAGGCGCCGAAGCTGAGCGCCACCAGCGCCTCCAGCACGGCGCGGACCTCCACCGGGTCGGTCACGCGGTAGACCATCGTCAGGATACCGTAATAGACGCCCACCCCCAGCAGGCCCAGCCCGACCACCAGCATGCCGGTGATCGCCCCCGCCTTGAAGGCGATGTCCAGCGCCGGGGCCAACCCCAGGGTCGCCGCCTGGGCCGTGCGCACGTTGGCGCGCACCGACACGTTCATCCCGATATAGCCGGCGGCGCCCGACAGGACCGACCCGATCAGGAAGCCGATGGCCACATGCAGGCCGAGGAACGCGCCGAGGATGATGAGAAGGACCACGCCCGCGATGGCGATGGTGGTGTATTGGCGGTTCAGGTAGGCTCGGGCGCCCTCCTGCACGGCCGCTGCGATCTCCTGCATGCGGTCGGTTCCGGCGGAGGCCGCCATGACTTGTCTGCCCGCGTAATACCCGTACGCCAAGGCCAACAGGCCGCTGGCGATGATGATGACGAACGCTGCTGCCATCGGTTCCCCCAAATTTTTATGGTATCGGGCCCGATTACCGCCTTTGTCGTGAGAACGACCCGTGCAAAAGAAGGTGGATGACGGGCGAGTTGTTCATGAAAAGGATGCCGAACCGGCAGGCGCAATGCAACAGCCGCCACGCCCGAATTGGCGCGGCGAATTGGCCGAGGCGCTACTGACTTTCGGATAGGTTCTGTTCGGCGGGGTTACAGGTTGCGCTGCGTAACCACTTGAACGAGAACATTTTGCACCACGCCCTCACCTACGACTTTCGCGGCGGCGGCGGTCAGTTTTTCTTTTACGGCAATGATGTTGACCAGATTACCACTCATGATCGACCGGTCGTCGACGGCCCCGTACAGCGTGGTCAGCAACTTGTCGAAGACCAGGGGCTGGCGGGACTGCACCAGCGGCACCTTGTCGAGAACCACCTCCAGCGTGACGACGACGGTCACGAACTGCTCCACCTTCTGCGCGCCGATGGCGGGGACGACCAGCGGGGCCATGCGGACGAAGCCGGTGGGCGGCTTGGGCGGGGGCTCCTCCTTCTTCGGGGCCGATTCCTCGTGCTCGACGAAATACTTGTTGTAGATCATCCAGCCGCCGAAGCCTGCGCCACCGATCAGCAGCAGGCCCAGAACCAGCAATATGACGGCCTTGACCACGCCCACCCTTTCCCGGAAACGGAACGGATCGAGCCTAACGCCGGCCTGCTTTCGATTGCGTTAAGCGGAGTCGGGGAGCGGAGACGCCCTTAGAAATGGTCCCAGCCGCGAGTCGGCAGGTCCAGCGCCCGCCCTTGCGGGTCGGTTGCCGTGACGTTGCCCGCGGGACCGTCCACCAGACGCCCGATGGCGGTCACCGGCACGCCCGTTTCCGCCGACAAGCCGGCGAGCGCCGGGGCGGCGTCCTCCGGAGCCGTGAACAGCAGCTCGTAATCGTCGCCGCCGGTCAGGGCCAGGGCGAAGCGGGCCGGATCGGTCCCGATCACCGCCCGCGCGGCGCACGACAATGGCACGCGGCCCGACTCCACAGCCGCGGCGCAGCCCGATTCCTCGCAGAGATGGCCGAGATCGGCGATCAGACCGTCCGACACGTCCAGGCACGCGGTCGCCAGCCCGACCAGACGCGGCCCCAACGTGGTCCGCGGATCGGGCCGCCGCAGGCGCCGCAGCAACGCGGCGCGCGCCGAGTCGTCGGCCACTTCCAACTTTCCGAAGGCGATCTGAAGGCCGAGCGCCGCGTCGCCGACGGTGCCGGTGACGAAGACCCGGTCCCCGGGCCGCCCGCCCCAGCGCGGCACCGCGCCGCCCTTCGGCACCAAACCGAAGGCAGTCACCGACAGGGTGATCGGGCCAGCGGTGGAGACCGAGTCGCCCCCCGCCAGGGCGATCCCGAACCGAGCCTGGTCCTCTCCCAGACCGGCGGCGAAGCCGGCGAGCCAGTCCTCCCCCACCGATTTCGGCAGGGCGGTGACCAGCGTGTAGGCATAGGGAGCCGCTCCCATGGCGGCGAGGTCCGACAGGTTGGTGCGCAGCAGCTTCGCGGCGATGTCGCCGGGCGAGTCGTCGGGGAAGAAATGGACGCCGGCGACCATGGCGTCCGTGGTGACGACCAGTTCCCGGTCCGGCGGGACGCCGAACACGGCGGCGTCGTCGGCCAGCCCGCGGGCGCCCGGAAAGCCGGACGCCAGCGGTTTGAAGTAGCGGTCGATCCGCCCGAACTCGCCGAGCGCCTTACCGGTCTTTGGATGGGTCACGGCTGGAGTCCGGCTGGGCCAGTTCATCCGGCCGCAGCGCGCGGGCGACATGGTCGAGCACGCCGTTCACCATCCCCGGCTCCCGCGCCGCGAAGAAGGCATGGGCCACATCCACATACTCGCTGATGAGGATGCGCGGGTGCGTGTCGTTGTGCACGAACAGCTCGTAGGCGCCGGCCCGCAGGATGGCGCGCATCAGCAATTCCAGCCGGTCCAGCGCGTAGCGCGGCTCCAGCGCGGCAGCCAGCATGCCGTCCACGTCCGCCCGGCGGTGCGCGGCGCCGCGCACGATGTCGGCGAAGAGCTGCGGGTCGGCGGCGACGAACTTCGCCCCGTCGATCTCCTCGCCGAACCGGTGGTTGATGAACTCCCCGATCACGGATTCCACGGCGATGCCGGTCGGTTCGATCTGGTTCAGGTCGATCTGGTACAGGGCCTGAACGGCGGCAAGGCGCGCGGCCTTGCGCCGGGCCTTGGCCGATCCGCCACCCGTCCGGTTCCGGGAGCCGCGCTTCTGTTTCGCGCGGCCAGCCGCGTCGTCGTTGCTCATGATGCTCATACTGTCAGGAATTGCCGCGGGGTTACCGCGGATAGAGGCGGAATTGGCGCTTGAGTTCGATCATGTCAAGGCAGGCCCGCGCCGCGAAGCCGCCCTTGTTCTTGGCCGCGACGGAGGCCCGCGCCCAAGCCTGATCGCGGTTCTCCACCGTCAGGACACCGTTGCCGATGGCCAGCGCGTAGCGCAGCGCGAGGTCCTGCAGACCGCGGGCGCTCTCGTTGCAGACGATGTCGTAATGGGTGGTCTCGCCGCGGATCACGCAGCCCAGCCCGACATAGCCGTCGAAGCGCTTGCGCGCCGTGAAGAAATCCATGGAACGCAGGGCGTACAGGATCGCCGCCGGAATCTCCAGGCACCCCGGCACCGAGACGCGCTGGTAGGTGGCGCCGTCCTTCTCGATTTCGGCGATGGCGCCTTTCACCAGCTCGTCGGCGATGTCCTCGTAGAAGCGGGCTTCCACGATCATCAGATGGGGCTTTTCGGTCATCTCGGGTCGCTCGGCTGGCGGTTACTGGTCTTGCAGGGGAATCGGGCGGTGGCCGAGTACGGTCAGGCCGTACCCCTCCAGCCCGATGATGGACTTCTTGCGGTTCGACAGCAGAACCATGTCGCGCACGCCCAGGTCCAGCAGGATCTGCGCACCCACGCCATAATCCCGCAGCGCGGGAGACGGGTTGTCGTGGCCTTCCAGCCGCGCCTTCACCGATTCCGTCAGGCTGTTCGCCATCGGCTCGCGCAGCAGGACGATGACGCCGCGGCCCTCGCGCGCGATCATCTCCATGGAGGCCTGAAGCTCGCCGTCGCGCGCCGCGCTCCGGTCGCCCAGCACGTCGTCCAGCACCGACAGGGCGTGCATGCGCACCAGCACCGGCTCGTCGCCGGAGATGTCGCCGCGCACCAGCGCGATGTGCTCCGCGTAGGCCACCTTGTTGACGTAGACGTACATCTGGAAACGCCCGCCGAAGCGGCTGTCCAGCGTCGCCGCCAGCTTCTGTTCGACGATCGTCTCGGTGCGGCGGCGGTAGGCGATCAGGTCGGCGATGGTGCCCACCTTCAGCCCGTGGAACTGCGCGAACTTCACCAGATCCGGCAGGCGGGCCATGGTGCCGTCGTCGTTCATGATCTCGCAGATCACGCCCGCCGGGGTCATGCCGGCCATGCGGGCGATGTCCACCGAGGCTTCCGTGTGGCCGGCGCGGACCAGCACGCCGCCGTCACGGGCGAGCAGCGGGAAGACGTGGCCCGGAGTCACGATGGCGTCCGGCCCGGCCTTCGGGTCGATGGCGACCTGGATGGTGCGGGCGCGGTCGGCGGCGGAGATGCCGGTCGTCACGCCCTCGCGCGCCTCGATGGAGACGGTGAAGGCGGTCTGGTGGCGGGTGCCGTTCTGCTGCGCCATCAGCGGCAGCCGCAGCCGCTCGATGTGGTTCTGGTCCATGGCGAGGCAGATCAGGCCGCGCCCGTACTTCGCCATGAAATTCACGGCCTCGGGCGTCGCGCACTGGGCCGGGATGACCAGATCGCCTTCGTTCTCGCGGTCCTCGTCGTCGACGAGGATGAACATCCTGCCCTGGCGCGCCTCTTCGAGGATCTCCTCGGGGCGCGACAGATAATCGTGAAACTCGGACGTCATTCCTGCCCTGCCAGCCGCGCCACGTACCGCGCGAGCATATCGATTTCCAGGTTGACCCGGTCCCCGGCCTTCAGCGTGCCGAAGGTGGTGGCGTCCTGGGTGTGCGGGATGATGTTCACGCCGAAGCGCGCGCCATCGACCTCGTTCACCGTCAGCGACACGCCGTCCAGCGCCACCGAGCCCTTCGAGGCGACGTACTTCGCCAGGGTGGCCGGAGCCTCGAAGGTGAAGCGCTTCGACTCGCCGTCGGGACGGACGTCCACGACGGAGGCGACGCCGTCGACATGGCCGGACACGATGTGCCCGCCCAGCTCGTCGCCGACCTTCAGCGCGCGCTCCAGGTTGACGCGCGTGCCTTCCGCCCAGCCGCCCAGGGTCGTCTTCGACAGGGTCTCGGCGGAGGCCTGGACGGCGAACCAGCCCAGCCCGTTATCGAGAACACCCTTCTCGACGACCGTCAGGCAGACGCCGTTGTTGGCAATGGACGCGCCGATGGGAACCGTCTCCGTATCGAAGGCGGTCTCGACGGTGAACCGGGTGTCGCCCTGCCGTTCCACGGCCCGAACGCGCCCAACATCGGTGATGATTCCGGTGAACATGGGCCGGCAATTTAGCAGGTTTTCAATCGTGTGAAAGATTCATCCGCACGGCGCGGCACGCAACGGACTGTTGCGCCCGGCACGGTGCCGGAGATGGCGGGCCTCCTGCCCGCTCAACCGCGGCGGACGTAGCTTTCCGCCAGATCGTCGCCGGCCAAGCGCAATTCGGTCCGGCGGAACAGCGCCATGCGCTCCAGCCCGTCCACGCCGAAGGCATGGACCGCCGGCAGCCCGTCGCCGCCCATGACGGAGGCGGCGCGAAACCACTCCAGCCGGTCCACCAGATCCGCCCGCAGCAGCGAGGCCGCCAGCGTGGCCCCGCCCTCCACCAGCACGCGGGTCAGCCCGCGGCGGGTCAGCGCAACGCTCGCCTCGGCCAGATCCGGCAGCCCGGCGGAGTCGGCACGAACGCGGATCACATCAATTCCGCAGTCCTGGAAGACGGCCAAACGGCCGGGGTCGGCGTCCTCGCGGGCGATGACCCAGGTCGGTACGCTCCGCGCGCTCGCGGCCAGCTTCCCGGTCAACGGCAGGCGCAGACGGCTGTCCACCACGATGCGCACGGGCGAGCGGTGGCCCAGCCCCGGCAGGCGGCAGGTGAGTTCCGGATCGTCGGCCAGCGCGGTGCGGATGCCGATCATGATCGCGTCGTGGGTGGCGCGCAGCCGGTGACCCCAGGCCCGCGCGGTCGGCCCGGTGATCCATTGCGACTGGCCGGTGTGGGTGGCGATGCGCCCGTCCAGCGTCGTGGCGGCTTTCAGTGTATAGAGTGGACGTTCGTCCTGGATGCGCCGGAAGAAGCCCTCGTTGAGCGTCCAGGCGTCATCCTCGCAGACGCCCGTCTCCACCGCGATCCCGGCGGCGCGCAGGCGCTCAAGCCCGCCGCCGGCCACCCGCGGGTCGGGATCGCCGCAGGCGACCACCACACGCGCCACCCCGGCCTCGACCAGAGCCAGCGCGCAGGGCGGCGTCTTCCCGTAGTGATTGCAGGGCTCCAGAGTCACATAGGCGGTCGCCCCGCGCGCCGCGCCGCCGGCGCGGGCCAGGGCCTCCGTCTCGGCGTGGGGACGCCCGCCCGGCTGGGTCCAGCCCCGCCCGACCACGGCCCCGTCACGCACGATGACGCAGCCCACCGCCGGGTTCGGCCAAGTGTTGCCGAGCCCCCGCGCGGCCAGAGCCAGCGCGGCGCGCATGTGGCGAAGATCGTCGGGATGAAAGGCTTGGTTCGCCATGGGCGCCGCCCGCCTTCCTCACCCGTTCTGGGGTTCGGGGGCGAGCTGCTCGACGAACTCGTTGAAGTCCGACGCCTCGCGGAAATCCTTGTAGACCGAGGCGTAGCGGATGTAGGCGACCTGATCGAGCGTCTGGAGCGCCACCATGATCATCTCGCCGATCTGCTTCGACGGGATCTCGCTCTCGCCGGAAGACTCCAGCTGGCGCACCAGGCTGTTCACCACCCGGTCGATGCGGTCGGCGTCGATCGGGCGCTTGCGCAGGGCGATGCGCATGGAGCGCAGGAGCTTTTCGCGGTCGAAAGGCTCCCGCTGGCCGCTGCTCTTCACCACCGTCAGCTCCCGGAGCTGGACGCGCTCGAAGGTGGTGAAGCGCGCGCTGCAACTGGGGCAGAACCGCCGCCTGCGGATCGCCGAGTTGTCCTCGGTCGGTCGCGAGTCCTTGACCTGGGTGTCCTCGTGTCCGCAGAACGGGCAGCGCATGTCCGGCCTATCCCCCTAGTCGGTCTTGATGATTACAGCGTCGGGTAGATGGGGAAGCGGCGGCACAGATCGCGCACCTCCTCCCGCACCTTCGCCTCGACCGCCGCGTTGTCGCCGGAGTTGCTGGCGGCCAGCCCGTCCAGCGTCTCGACGATCAGGCGGCCGACCTGCTCGAACTCGGCGACGCCGAAACCGCGGGTCGTCGCCGCCGGGCTGCCCAGGCGGACGCCGGAGGTGACCATCGGCTTCTGCGGGTCGAAGGGGACGCCGTTCTTGTTGCAGGTCATGCCGGCGTGCTCCAGGCTCGCCTCGGCGGCCTTGCCGGTCAGGTTCTTCGGGCGCAGATCGACCAGGACGATGTGGCTGTCGGTGCCGCCGGACACGATGTCCAGACCGCCTTCGATCAGCACCTTCGACAGGGCGCGGGCGTTGTCCAGCACGCTCTTGGCGTAGGTCTTGAACTCCGGACGCAGCGCCTCGGCGAAGGCCACCGCCTTGGCGGCGATGACGTGCATCAGCGGGCCGCCCTGCAGGCCGGGGAAGACCGCCGAGTTGATCTTCTTGGCGATCTCCTCGCTGTTGGTCAGCACCATGCCGCCGCGCGGGCCGCGCAGCGTCTTGTGGGTGGTGGTGGTGACCACGTCGGCGTAGGGGAACGGGTTCGGGTAGACGCCGCCGGCGATCAGGCCGGCGTAATGGGCGATGTCCACCATGAAGTACGCGCCGACCTCGTCCGCGATGGCGCGGAAGCGCTGGTAGTCGAGGACGCGCGGATAGGCCGAGCCGCCGGCGATGATCAGCTTCGGCTTGTGCTCGCGGGCCAGACGCTCGACCTCGTCGAAGTCGATCAGATGGTCGTCGCGGCGCACGCCGTACTGCACAGCCTTGAACCACTTGCCCGACAGGTTCGGGGCCGCGCCATGGGTCAGGTGGCCGCCCGCCGCCAGCGACATGCCGAGGATGGTGTCGCCCGGCTGGAGCAGGGCGAGGTTGACCGCCTGGTTGGCCTGCGAGCCGGAATTCGGCTGGACATTGGCGAAGTTGCAGCCGAACAGCTTGCAGGCGCGCTCGATCGCCAGCGTCTCGGCCACGTCCACATACTCGCAGCCGCCGTAGTAGCGCTTGCCCGGATAGCCCTCGGCGTACTTGTTGGTCATGACCGAGCCCTGGGCCTCCAGCACCGCCTGCGAGACGATGTTCTCGGACGCGATCAACTCGATCTGCTCCTGCTGGCGGACCAGCTCGTCGCGCACCGCGCGGGCCAGTTCGGGATCGGTCTCGGCGAGCGAGGCGGCGAAGAAACGGCCGATCTCGGCGCGGGGGTCGGCGTTGGTCACGGTCATGGCGGGCAGGTCCTTGGGTTCAATAAGCAGTCGCAGGCCGGGTGAAGGGCCGTCTCATCCCATCTTGGCGATTCGCCGGCTGTGCCGCTCACCGCCTTCGAAATCGGTCGTCAGGAAGGCGTCCACGCAATCCTTCGCGATCTCCGCGCCGATGATGCGGGCGCCGAGCGCCACCACGTTCGCGTCGTTGTGCTGGCGCGCGAGGCGGGCGGTCGTCACGTCGTGCACCAGGGCCGCACGGATGCCCGGATGGCGGTTCGCCGCGATGCTGATACCGATGCCGCTGCCGCAGATCAAGACGCCGCGCTCCGCCCGCTTCCCGTTGACGGCGGCGGCCAGCGCCGCGGCGAAGTCCGGATAGTCCACCGAGTCCGGACCGTTGCAGCCGAGGTCCAGCACCTCGTAGCCGTTGCCGGCCAGCCAGGAGGCGATCTGGGCCTTCATCTCGTATCCCGCGTGATCGGACGCGATCGCGATGGTCGTCATGAAAGAAAAACTCCGTGCACGAATACGAATGGCGCCGGCCCCGGAAGGGAGACACCCGGCGGGGACGGCGGCATGGCGCGCAAGCTACCAGATATCGCCCCGAACCGCCAGAAGGACACAACGCGCGGGGGCTTTGCGCCCGGCACAGGACCCCACAGGGGGCAACGGGGCACCGCGGCACGGGCGCCGGACCGGTCGGCCATGCGTGCCGAGAACAAATGTTTCTCTATTTCCCGCCATCGTTGACGTTAAGGGCCAATAAGCAGGCCGACCGATTCGGTGTCGCATTACGAATCGGTCAGTTACGGTGTCCGATTCCCATGGTCTTGCCTAGCTTCCCCGCACTAGACGTTGCCTAAAGCCGGGGCAGTGCAGCCGCAGCCCGGCCATTTCCTGGATCATCTGATTTGCCGCGCCTTGTAACGTCATGCAGACCGTAAATAACTTAATTCGCTCCTCTCGAAATTATATTGACACCCAAATCACGCTGTGCAACTTGGTTGCTAGGGACAAAATGAAAAATCAGGACTAATGGCAATGAGTGACCAGCTTCGCGCCGATGTGCCCGATAACGAGCTTCTGCGGATGACCGCGGACATCGTCTCCGCATATGTCAGCAAGAACGTTCTGCCGGCGCAGCAGATTCCCGAGGTGATCAACACGGTCTACTCGTCGCTGACCGGGCTGAACACGCAGCCCCGCGAAATCCCTTCCGAGCCGCTGAAGCCCGCCGTGCCGATCCGCAAGTCGGTGACGCCCGAATACATCGTGTGCCTGGAAGACGGCAAGAAGCTGAAGATGCTGAAGCGCCACCTGCGCTCCACCTACAACATGTCGCCGGACGAATACCGGGCGCGCTGGGGCCTGCCGCCCGACTATCCGATGGTCGCGCCGAACTACGCCGCCCAGCGGTCCGAATTCGCGAAGCGAATCGGCCTTGGCCGCAGCTCCGGTCGCCAGACCCGCCGCAAGGCCAGCTGAACGCCAGCACTGTCCTGAACGAAACAGGGCCGGCTCCCCGCGAGGGAGACCGGCCCTGATTTGTTTCAGCCTCCAACTCGGCTGCCGCAGGTTCCGCCGCGGTCAGCCGCGGGCATCACCCGCAGTTGCGGCCGGACAGGCGACAGTTGAATCGTTCCACATTGCGGGTCAGCTCCTGCCCTGTGCTGGTGTTCTCCTCGTTCAGGCAGCGCAGATAGTCCATCGTCTTGTCCACATACTCCTTCACCTCGAACTGGCAGGCGCCCATCTTGTCCGCGCTGACGAAGGTGGTGGTGTCGCTCATGCAAAGCGGAACGCCCGGCTTCGTGCAGATGATGGTCGTCTCCGCCCGCACCGCCGGGCTTTGCAGCGCCGCGGCCAGCACCAGCAGCGTGGACGCCGGGGTCAGGGTCCTTCTCAACAGCACGGGCATTCTCCGCAAGACCGTCGCGCAACGCATGCGATCGTCTCCCTCCGCATTCGGTCAGGACCGCCGCATCCGGAAAGCGCTGCGGTCCGTTCGTTCGTGGAACGGTTTCTACAGGCGTTACATCCGATGCACCAGTGCCCATGGCGCGGCATAGGTCTAGAGTCGGACGCGAGCAGTTCGCCCCAGGACCGGTCCCGCAGGTCCGGTTCCGGGATGTCAGTGCTCACCATCAGCAGAAGCCAAGACTAGGCGCGCCCCCCGCCCCGCCGGGAGGGCGCGCTTCTTGGCGTCTGTACTCGTGGGACCGGTTCAGCGTTTGGCGGCATCGCGCTTCATCACGAATTGAAGCTTGCTGATCGCGGTCCGTTTCAGCAGTTCCAGGCTGCCGGTGGCCGGCCCGACGACCGAGACCTCCGTCGCGGTGACCGGGTCTATGGCCATCACCTTCAGATAGCTGCCGACCCGCTGAAACTCGAACAGCACCTCGCCAACGCCGTTTCCAGCCGTCTGGCCTTTTCCAGGCGCCCGATTGCCAACCATTGCTTTTCTCCATCGCCGGCCTGCGCCGGACCGGACACCACCTTAGCACAGCGCAACCACACCGGAACCCCGCCTGCTACGTCCTGTTGTTGGCGGACGATGAATTCAGCAAGGGAGTACCGGCACCATGGCAGCCAAGACCATGCAGGATTTGCTGATCGAGGAACTCCGCGACATCTACCATGCCGAAAGGCAGCTCACCAAGGCTCTGCCGAAACTGGCCAAGGCCGCCCATTCCGAACAGCTCCGCGCCGCCTTCGAAACCCATCTGGAAGAAACCCGCGGTCAGGTGGAGCGGCTGGAGCAGGTCTTCGAGGAGTTGGACACCCGGACCCGCGGCAAGCATTGCGACGCGATGGAGGGGCTGATCAGCGAGGCCCGCGAGATCATGGAAATGGGCCTCGCCCCGGAGGTCCAGGACGCGGCCCTGATCGCCGCCGCCCAAAAGGTCGAACATTACGAGATCGCCAGCTACGGCACCGTCCACGCCTATGCCACCGCCTGCGGGCTGACCAAGGTGGCGCAGTTGCTGGAGCAGACCCTGAACGAGGAGAAGGAAACCGACCGCAAGCTGAACACGCTGGCCATCAACGACGTGAACAAGAAGGCGATCCGGGCCGGCGGGCAAAAGGCGGCCTGATACCGGCGCGCTGATACCGGCACGCCGGGCCGCGTCTCTTGTTACAGCGGGGGCCATTGAACGCAGGCGGGCGAGCTCCTACTATCGGCACCATCCAATCGATTTTTCCGGTGCCCGCCCATGCGCAGGGTCGCAACCATCCTCGGCGCCCTTTTGATCGCCGCCGCCGCTGCCGTCCCAGGCAAGGCGGTCCGAGCGGCGGAGGGGCCGGCGGCCCTGCCGCCCTCGGTCCGCATCAAGCCGGTGATGGTCCCCATCGTCACCCGCGGGCAGGTGGAGCGCTACACCCAGATCGAGGTGATGCTGGAGGTGGCGAACGCCACCCGCCTGGGTGAGGTCCAGCTCGCCATCCCGCGCCTTCACGACGCCGCCCTGCGTGCGGTTTACCTGGGCATCGAGGAGGGCTGGATCGTCCGCGGCAACATCGCCAACATGCCCGCCCTGCGCCGCAAGATCGACGAGGAGAGCATAAAGCTGTTCGGCAAGGACGTCGTCAGCCGCATCCTCATCACCCCCTTGTCGCGCCAGTCCTCCTTCCCCTGACGTTCCCGTCTTCCGACGGTTGCCTCGTCGGGCGCTTCGCGGCAGCATGGCCGCGTGACCGGTGAGGAAATTCGAGAATGGCCGTGGTCTATGTGGCGCGCAGTGCCGCGCTGACGAAATGGGCGTCCGACGTCGGACAGGGAAAACACATCTTCAAGCTGGGCGTGGCCGCCGACAAGGACGCCGCGAAGGCCGCCATCGAGGCCGGCTGGGCGGGCGAGGGCGACTGGCGCCTGATCCACAGCCAGGACGTGCCGGACCTTGAGGAGGAGACGGTGATCGAGCGGCTGATGCGCAAGGAAAAGGTCATCGACCCCACCTATTACCCGAAGCTGAAGGGAGCCTCCGGCGTCTTCCGCATCACGCTGACCAACGTGCAGAACAGCCTTCTGGTCGCCAAGGCGATGTCCGCCGACGAGCCGCTGACCGATATCAAGGTGAAGCCGAAGGACATCGGCGAATACATGATCCGCAACGCCCTTCCGTCCGCGTCATGAGCGCCGCCCCGCCCCTCTTCACCATCGGTTACGAAGGCGCGTCCTTCGACTCCGTCCTGCGCGCGCTGAAGGCGCGGGGTGTGGGGGTCCTGCTGGACGTGCGCGACCTGCCGCTGTCCCGCCGCGCCGGCTTCTCCAAGAAGCCGCTGTCCGCCGGGCTGGAGGAGGCGGGGATCGGCTACGTCCACCTGAAGGGGCTGGGCACACCCAAGGAAGGCCGGGTCGCCGCCCATCAGGGCGACCTGGACCGCTTCTGGTCCATCGTCGAGGACAAGATGCAGACGCCGGAGGCCGAGCACGACCTGAACCGCGCCGCCGCCCTGGCGCGGGAACGCCCGGCCTGCCTGCTCTGCTTCGAGGCGTCGCCGCATCTCTGCCACCGGCTCCGCGTCGGCGCGCTTCTTCACAGCCGTTTCGGCTTCACGGTGGAGCATCTGGCTCCCGCCGAGCCCTCCTTCTAGGGTCCGACATGCAATTCCGCTGGTACCGCTTCGCCGACCTGTCCGCCGGCACCTTTCACGACATGCTCCATCTCCGCCAGAGCGTGCTGGTGGTCGAGCAGGCGTCCCCCTTCCCCGACCTGGACGGGCGCGATCCCGTGGCGCTGCATCTGGCGCTCCATGACGGCGATGCGCCGGCTCCGGTGGGCTACGCCCGTATCTTCGGCCCCGACGCGGAGACCGGCACCACCTCCTTCGGGCGGCTGGCCGTCGCCCCGGCGTGGCGTGGCAAGGCGCTGGGCCGCCGGCTGGTCGCCGAATGCCTGGAGCGGCTGGCCCGGGACTGGCCGGAGCATGACGTGCAGATCAGCGCGCAGCTTTATCTGGAGACTTTCTACGGCGGCTTCGGCTTCCGCCGCGTCAGCGAGATTTATGACGATGTCGGGATCGACCACATCGACATGCGGCTGAGCCGATAGGCTGGAGAAGAGTCACCTCACAGACACCGAGACACAAAGTAACATTTTCTCCGTGTCTCCGTGTCTCTGTGTCTCTGTGGTAAAAAAAACCCTTATTTCTTGGCCTCGGCGAGGATATCGCCGGCCTCCTTGCGGATGACGTTCAGGTTCTTGAGCAGGATCGCCAGCGCCTGATCGTAATTGAACGCCTCCGCCGACTCATCCGGAATGTCGGTGTCGTCGGCGGCGACGGAGACCTTTGCCTTCTTCTTCACCGTGGCGAAATACTCGCTGCCCGTCTTCTCGAACGCCTTGATCGTTTTCTGCAAGGCGTCCGGGTCGTTGGCCCGCGTGGCGGCGTCCAGTGCCTTCGTCGCCTTCTCCAGGCCGCTCGACGCCCGGAAGGCGAGCAGGAAGCCCTCGGCGGGCTTCTTCTTCCCGGTCAGCGCCTCGAACATCTTCTTGGCCGCGGTCCAATCGGCGTAGAAAGTGGTGGCGGGCATCGCCTTGCCGGCGCCGGCCTTCTCCAGCTTCTTCAAGGCGGACAGGCTTTCCAGTTGGGCCATCTGCTCGACGTTCATCGTGCCGCCCAGCATGTCCGCCGCCACCTCGACGGCGCCCTCGTTCTTCGCCTTCTGGGCCTTCACGATGACCGCGCTGAGCTTCGCGCGGAAGATCTTGGTCGCCTGGAGCAGGTCGGCCAGCGCCTCGCGCAGCGCCTTGGCGTCCCCCGCCTTGTGGGCCTTGTCCCAGGCCGCGGCGGCCTTCTCCACGTCGCCGGCCTTCTTCACGACGGCGACGGCCTCGCCGGAGTTCGGAATCTTCTTCGCCTCGGCTTCGCACTTCGCCTTGTGCTTCTTGAATTCGGCGGCGGCGGCGAACGGCATGGTCAGGTCTCCGGTTTGGCTCTGGCAACCATCCGGTTGCATCGAGCGGTTGCAGAAGACTAGACGCTGTCGCCCCTGCGTCAACGCGGACCCGGTTCAAAATGGAAGAAGCCGCCCGGCCTACCCCACCACCATCGCCTGAAGGGTTTCCAGCCGGTCGGCCTCCGCCGCCGGCTTGTCCCAGCGGATGCGGTGGACGCGCGGGAAACGCATCGCCAGACCGCTCTTGTGGCGGTTCGACGGGTGCACGCTGTCGAAGGCGACCTCCAGCACCAGCCCCGGTTCGACCTCCCGCACCGGGCCGTAGCGGCGGGTGGTGCGGTTGCGCACCCAGCGGTCCAGTTCCACCAGCTCCGCGTCGGTGAAGCCGAAGTAAGCCTTGCCGACCGGCACCAGTTCCTCCCCCCGCCAGACGCCGAAGGTGAAGTCCGAATAGTAGCTGGACCGCTTGCCGTGCCCGCGCTGGGCGTACATCAGCACGGTGTCGAGCGTCAGCGCGCCGCGCTTCCACTTGAACCACGGCCCCTTTGGCCGCCCGGCGACATAGGCGCTGTCGCGCCGCTTCAGCATCAGCCCTTCGATGCTGTTTTCCCGGCTGCCCTCGCGCAGAGCCTTCAGCGCGCCCCAGCCGTCGAAGGGCACCAGCGGCGACAAATCCATCCGCCGGGGCCGCAAGGCGTCGTACCAGCGTTCCAGCCGGGCGCGGCGCCCGGTGAAGGGCAGGTTGCGCAGATCCTCCTCCCCATCGAACAGGATGTCGTAGAGCCGCACCCAGGCGGGAAACTCCTTGAGCATCGCCGCGGTCACGGTTTTGCGGTTCAACCGCTGCTGAAGGTCGTTGAAGGGCGCGATCTCCCCCTCGCCGCGGGCGACCAGCAGTTCGCCGTCCAGCACGGCGTCGAAATTCATATGGTCCACGATGTCCGGAAAGGCGCCCGACACGTCGTCGCCGGTGCGGCTGTAGATGCGCCGCTCCCCGCCGCGGGCCGCCAACTGCACGCGGATGCCGTCCCACTTCCATTCCGCGGAGTAGTCCGCGGGGGACAGGGCGGCCATGTCCTCCTCCTCCAGCGGGTGCGAAAGCATCAGCGGGCGGAAGCCGGCGCCCTGCCCGGCCGCCGGACGGTCGGACCGCCCTTCCAGCCAGCCGAACAGCTCCGCATAGGGCGGGGTCAGCCCGTGCCAGCATTCCTCCAGGTCGCCAAGATCGACCCTTCCCCACTCCGCCAGCGCCGTCTTGGCGAGCCGCGCCGACACGCCCACCCGCAGGCTGCCGGTGATCAGCTTCAGCAGCGCGAAACGGCCCGAGGAATCCAGCGTGTCGAGCCAGCCTTCCACCAGCCCCATCACCTGCCCGCGCTTGGCCGCGCGCAGCGCCTCCACGACCTCGGTCAGGGAGGGCGGCAAGCTGTTCGCCCGCTCCGGGCGTTCCGGCCAGATCAGCGCCACCGTCTCCGCGAGGTCACCGACATAGTCGTAGGACAGGGCGAACAGCTCAGGATCGGTGCGGGTGGCGACCAGTTGCCGGATGGCCGCCGGCTTGGCCTCGTGGAAGACCAGCGTTTCGGTCAGGGCGGCCAGCGCCCAGCCGCGGTCGGGGTCCGGCGCGGTGGCGAAGAAGTCCGCCAGCAGGCGGAGCTTCCCGTTGCGCGAAGGCATGAAGACCAACCCGTCGATCAGGGAGGAGAAGTTCCTCACGCCCCCTCCTCCTCGAAGCCGACGAGGGCCAGGGCGCGGGCGCGGATGCCGCGCCGGGTCGCATGGTGGACCAGCGCCTCTTCCCGGCCATGGGTCACCCAGACCTCCGGTGCCGCGACCTCCTCCAGCGTTTGGGTCAGCTCGTCCCAGTCCGCGTGGTCGGAGATGACCAGCGGCAGTTCGACGCCGCGCTGGCGCGCCCGCTGCCGCACCCGCATCCAGCCGGAGGCCATCGCCACCACCGGGTCGGTCAGCCGCCGCGCCCAGCGGTCGGCCACCGCGCCGGGCGGAGCCAGCACCAGGGCGCCCTTCAACTCCTCCTTCGCCGCGACGGTGGCCGGGCGAAGCTCGCCCAGGGCGACGCCGAAGCCCTCGTACAGCGTGCAGATCGGCTCCAGCGCGCCGTGCAGGTAGATCGGACGGTCATAGCCGGCGGCGCGCAGCAGGGAGATCACCCGCTGGCATTTGCCCAGCGCGTAGGCCCCGACGACGTGGCTGCGCTCCGGAAAGATCGACAGGGAATGCAGCAGCTTGTCGATCTCTCCCAGATCCGGCGGGTGGCGGAAAACCGGCAGGCCGAAGGTCGCCTCGGTGATGAAGACGTCGCAGGGAACCGGCTCGAACGGGGCGCAGGTGCGGTCGAAGCGCCGCTTGTAGTCGCCGGACACCACCACCCGCGTCCCCGCATGTTCCAAAACCACTTGGGCGCTGCCCAGCACATGGCCGGCGGGGGCCAGCCGCACCGTCACGTCGCCGATGCGGATCGCCTCACCGTAGTTGAGCGCCTGGGTCGCCGCGCCCGCCCCCTCCCCCAGCCTCTGCCGCATGATGGCGAGCGTCCCCGCGGTGGCGAGCACATGGGCGTGACCGGGCCGGGCGTGGTCGGAATGGCCATGGGTGACCACCGCCCGTTCCACCGGGCGCAGCGGATCGACGTGGAAGCCGCCGGGCTCCACATAGAGACCCTCGGGACAGACCTTGACCCAGCTTTCCGCTGGATGTTTGACGGCGGGGGTTCGGGAGGGGGGCGGTGCGGGCATGCCCTGCAATATAGGCCGTCCTCGCGAAAGGACAAAATTCCGATTCCGGCCATTGCGGAGGACGGGCCCACGGCGCAGGATGCCGGTGAACGAGGGAGAAACCGACCATGCACGACCGCCTGTCCCCGACCCCCGAGGTCGCCGCCGCCCTGGCCGAGGGCCGGCCCGTCGTGGCGCTGGAATCGACCGTCATCTCCCATGGCATGCCCTATCCGAAGAATCTGGAGACGGCGACGGCGCTGGAGGACGCGGTGCGCGCCGAAGGGGCGGTGCCCGCCACCGTCGCCGTTCTGGACGGGCGCATCCGCGTCGGGCTGGACGGCGACGCGCTGGAGCGGCTCGCCCGGGGCGGCACGGGTGTCATGAAGCTCAGCCGCCGCGACCTGCCCGTCGCCCTGGCCACCGGGGTGCCCGGCGCCACCACCGTGGCCGCCACCATGATCGCCGCGCGGCTGGCCGGAATCGCCGTCTTCGCCACCGGAGGGCTGGGCGGCGTGCACCGCGGGGCGGAAACCAGTTTCGACGTGTCGGCGGATCTGGACGAGCTGGCCCGCACCAGCGTCTGCGTCGTTTGTGCGGGTGCGAAGTCGATTCTCGACCTCCCGAAGACGCTGGAGGTGCTGGAGACCCGCGGCGTTCCCATTCTGGGCCTGGGCACGGACGAGTTTCCGGCCTTCTACAGCCGCAACTCTGGTCTGCCCGTATCTCATCGCTGTGACAACGTGCACGAGGTTGCGGCCATCCTGCGGGCCAAATGGGACCTCGGGCTGGAAGGGGGCGTGGTTCTCGCCAACCCAATCCCGGAGGCCGACGCGCTCGACGGAGCGGCCATGGAGCTGGCCATCGAACAGGCGCTAAGGGATGCGGAAGGCCATGGAATTGCGGGAAAATCCGTTACGCCTTTTCTCCTGGCGGCGCTGGAGCGGATCACCGGGGGGCGCAGTCTGACCGCGAACATCGCGCTGATCCGCAACAACGCCGTGACCGCGGCGCGGCTCGCCGCGGCTTACGCGGCGTTGACGGCATAGGCGGTCATAGGTCGTTACGCATAAGGGGTAAGCCTTTCGTGACATCGGGATTTAAGACCCCGTTAACCCACGCCGGGTGAATCTGCGCCCGTTCTTCAGCGGAGGTTTCTATGCGTGCGCCCAGCCCGTCGAACCTGGTTTCCCGGATGATCGCCATGGCCGCCCAGCCCGACGAGGGCGCCGGCGAACCCGACAACCGCCCGGCAGCGCGGGTGAAGAAGATCGTCTGGGCCTCCCAGGCGGCGAAACTGCGGGGCTCCCTCTCCTCCCGCCTCGTGCACGAGATCGAATGCGCGGTGTCCGCCGATCTCGACAGCATGGAACTGCCGGAGGTGTTCTTCACCTCCGTCGAGTTCGCGGGCCGCGTCGTCACCTGCGACCTGGATGCCTCCGGCACCGCGTCGATCTTCGGCCTGATCGAGGTCGGCGAATATGACGAGCTGGTGGAAGAGGCGGGAGACGACGCCCTGTTCGGCGTCGATTGGGACGGTGTTTACGTCACCCCGGCGCGCACCCGCCACTGAGCCTTTCCAGCCTTTTCACACAAGCCGCGGGGACCGGACGCACGCCGGTCCCCGCGTTGTTTTTGAAGGCGGCCTCAGCCCAGCGCGCGGGCGAGGAGGACGCCCAGCTTCTTCAGCATCTCCGGGTCGCGCTTGTCCGGCGCGGTCATGATCGCGTTGTCGAGCGCCGTGTGGCAGCCCTGGGCGCACAGCCCGTCGCGCACCCGAAGTTTCGGGGCGAGTTTCTTGACCAGCGACCGGGCCTTGCCGGCGTTGGCGACCACCACCCGGATGACGGCGTCCACCGTGACGTGGTCATGCTCCGGATGCCAGCAGTCGAAGTCGGTGACCATGGCGACGGTCGCGTAGCACATCTCCGCCTCGCGGGCGAGCTTGGCCTCCGGCATGTTGGTCATGCCGATCACGTCGCAGCCCCAGCTCCGGTACAGCTCGGACTCGGCCTTGGTCGAGAATTGCGGGCCTTCCATGACCATGTAGGTGCCGCGGCGCTGGTGCGGGACCTTCAACTCCTCCAGCGCCTCCTCGATCAGGTCGCCCAGCCGCCCGCAAACCGGGTGGCCCAGCGCCACATGGGCCACCAGACCGGTGCCGAAGAAGGTCTTTTCGCGGGCGAAGGTGCGGTCGATGAACTGGTCGATCACCACGAAAGTGCCCGGCGGCAGATGCTCCTTCAGGGAACCGACGGCGGAGACCGACAGGATCTCGGTCACGCCCATCGCCTTCAGGGCGAAAATGTTGGCGCGGAAATTCAGTTCGGACGGCGGGATGCGGTGGCCGCGGCCATGGCGCGGCAGGAAGACCAGCTTTTGCCCGTTCAGTTCGCCCGTCAGCAGCTCGTCCGACGGGTCGCCGAAGGGAGTGTCCACCTTCACCCAGCGCTGCTTCTCCAGACCGTCGATGTCGTAGACGCCGCTGCCGCCGATCACGCCGAGCACCGGCGCGGCCCCGCTTTCCGCCATAATCACATGCCTCCGTCGATGGATGGGCGCAGTATTCCGCTCCGGCCCGGCAAAGGCAACGACAGAGGCGGCAACGCTCACAGCGTGCGGAGAAGGACCACGACCAGCGTCAGATAGACCGCCGCCTTCGCCGCGGTGCTGAGGCGCGCGACACTCCACAGCGCCACGCCGGGGCGGCGGAACAGGGCGACCAGCGCCATGCCCGCCGCGAAGCCCCCCAGATGGGCGGCCCAAGCCACGTCGGCCAAGCCGGAATCCGGCCCCGGCGGCATCAGCGTCATCGCCACGTTGACCGCCAGGAAGCTGCCCACCACGAAGGAGGCGGGGACGCGCGGCCCCGGCGATACGCCCAGCGTCGCCTGCGGGTGCAGCAGCAGATAGGCGCCCATGACGCCGCAGATGGCCCCGCTCGCCCCGACCAGCGGCGCCATCGGATCGATGGCGAGCGCCCCCTCGACCACCGCCCCCACCGCCGCGCACAGCGCGAAGAACAGCAGGTAGCGCAGGCTGCCCATCGACATTTCCACCGCGCCGCCGAAGGCCCAGAGCGCCACCATGTTGCTGACCAGATGCACGATGTCGCTGTGGATCAGGACATGGCCGAACAGCCCGCGCCACACCGCCCAGGTCGGCAGCGGCCCGGCGGTCTCGACCGTTCCGAAGAAATAGGCGGGGACGAAGGCGAAAGGCTCCGGCGGCAGGCCCAGCACGAAGGCGAGCGTGCAGGCCATGACGATGCCCTGGTTGACGTAGGGTATGCCCTTGGCCGCGCGCACCGTCCCCCCTTCGCCGTCCGCCGCGGCCTCAGCGGCCCGGCCTCCGTCCTTGTCGGATATGGGGGCTTTTTCGCCAATGACCAGCGCTGTACGGCGGTACCGGCAGGAGCGCGGAAACAGATCGGTTGCAGAGGATAACGGAGAATCAACTTTCCGATCGATACCGGGCGTGCATTCCTATGCAACCGTAGAACACCCCGCACGCCGTCAAAGCCGGGCGGCGGTGCCGGCAGGGCTCCGAACTCAGGTCAAGAATGCGCTCGGACAGGATGCCTATCCCTTCTCCCCCTGGGGAGAAGGTCAGGATGATGGGGTGCCGATGGCACGTACCGCTTGCGAAGACGGAACTTTTGGAAGCAGCCGCTTTTGTCTGCCCTGCCGGGCAGAACGCCCCCTCACCCAAACCCTCTCCTGCCTGGGGAGAAGGATATTTGCCTCACCCTCGATCACGCCTTAACCGGAGGTCGGAGCCCTGGGCGGTGCCGGTCAGTAGTTCCACTCCCACTTGACGCCGACGCGGGTGTCGGAATCGGCGCCGACATCGGCCTGGGCCTTGATGTTCTTGGTGATGTCCACCTCGACCGTGGCACGGCTCTGGTTCGCGCCGATGCCCTGCTCCACCCCGACATAGACACGGTCGCTGACATAGCGTCCGGCCTCCACCGCGCCGCCCCTGCCGTCCGCCCCGCTGGTGAATTCCAGCCGGTCGATGCCGAGGCCGCGGCGCAGGTTGCCGATCAGGCCGGGCCCTCCGCCGCCGAAGCCTGCCAGGGTCGCCGCCGACTGGGCGAGCTGGACCGCCTCCACCGCGTTCAGGCTGCCGACCGACTTCCCGAACAGCACGGCGGACAGAACCTCGTCCTGCGGCAGCCCTTGTGGAGAGGTCAGCTCCAGTTTGGGCTGGCTGGCGGTTCCGGTGACCAGGACCTGGGCGGTGACGTCGTTGGCGCTGGCCTCCGCCAGGAAGTCCAGCCGCGGATCGATGGTCGGGCCGCCGTCGAACTCGATGATGCCCCGCTTGAAGGTGAAGGTCTTGGCGAGGAGATCCAGTTCGCCCTTCAGCATGGTCAGCCGTCCGTTGACCAGCGGCTGGCTGGACGTGCCGGTGACGGCGAGCTGCGCCGCGAACTCCGCCTCCAGCCCGCGGCCCCGGACGAAGATCTGGTTCTGCGCGCTCACCGTCAGATCCAGGATCATCGCGAAGGCCGCTTCCGGCACCGCCACCTGCCCGTTCGCCGCCTGCCCGTTCGCCGCCCGCCCGTTCTTCAGGCCGACCGGCTGCGCCTTGCGGCCCTTGCCGACCTCGACGACCTTCAGGTCCACCACGTTGGGCGGGGTCTGGTTGGGGATCTGGATCTCCGCCCGCTCGATCCGCACCGGTCCGGTCAGCCGCGGGTTCAGGAAGCTGCCGGTCAGCGTCAGGTTGGTGCCGATGGTGACCGCCGCCAGATCGTTCTGCACCAGCCGCGCCCGGTTGGCCTGGATGGCGAGGTCGAGCTGCTGCTGCGGGTCCGCCGCCGCGGGGCGGATCACGCCGCGCGCACTGATCTCCCCGCCGTTGGCGATCCGCCCACGGAAGGTCTGGATGGTGAAGACGTCGCCGTCTCCGACGATGCGGGCGTCGATGTTGCTGATGATGGCGCCGCTCGCCCGATTCTCGTAGCGCCCGTTGGCGAGCGAGACCGTGCCGCCCAGCCGGGGCGCCGCCACGGTCCCATCGACGCTCACGTCCAGCCGCAGCGTGCCGCGCGCCCGGTCGCCGCTGGCCGCCAGCAGGTCGTTGGCGAGCGAGGCGTCGATGGCGCCCCGCAGCGCCGCCTCCAGCCGCCCGCGCTCCGGCACGGAAAAGGCCAGCGTGTCCGGGTCCATCGCCAGCGGCGCGGCGGCGGTCAGGGTCAGCCGGCCCGAATTGTTGCCGGTGGCCACATCGCCGTCCACCGACAGGCGGGCGTCCCGCCAGCGGGCGTTGACGGTGGCGTTCAGCCCGGGAATGCCCGCCTGGGTGGTCTGCTGCGCCTTCAGGCTGGCGACGCGCACGGTTGCGTCGGCTTGCGGGCGGCGGACCGTGCCGCCGAGCGTCGCCTGCGCGTTCAGCGTGCCGTCCAGCCGCAGCGACGGGTTCGCCAGCCGGGCCAGCGCCATCGGCACGCGGTCCACGCGCAGCTCGCCCGACAGCCGCTCCCCGTTCAGGCCGAGGTCGGCGGCGAGCTGGGCGTTGCCGCTCACCAGCCGCAGGCCGGACACCTCGTAGCGCCGCTCCCCCAGCGCGATGGCGGCGGGCTGGGTCAGCCGGAAGGACTCCCCGCCGTAGCGGCCCTGGAGCCGTTCCAGCCGGATGCGGTTCAGCGTGCCGTTCTGCGAGACGTCGCCCGCCAGATCGAGCGCCAGCGGGTCGCGCCCGGCCCCTGCGGCCTCCGCCCGGAAGGCGGCCCTGGCGAGCGAGCCATCCAGGCTGGCCGTCACGCGGGACAGGTCGTTGCCCGCGGCGGCTCCGTCCTGAAGCTCCAGCCGCGCCTTGCCGCTGGCGCTGCCCAGCGCGTCGGCCACGTCGGCGTTGGCGGTCAGGCGGCGCGCGGCGAACAGCGGCCCGCCCTCCCCCTCCACGCGGAGGTTGCTGGCGTTGGCGGTCAGGCTGGCTCCCTGCTTGCCGTTCGGCGCGTCGAGCGCAACGGTGAAGCCCGCGGCGCCGGTCAGCGGCACGCCGGCCAGCTCCGACAGGGCCTCAAGCTGCGGCAGGTTGCCCTCCAGCTTGCCCGTCGCGGTCATGGTGTCGAACGCCACGCGCACCGCACCGGTGATCCGGTTCGGGCCGTTCGCCAGCGCAAGGTCGCTGATCCGCAGCGCCCGCCCGTCCAGCGCATAGGCGGCGTCCATCGTCAGCCCGGCGCCGGCCAGTTCCGTGCGCGCCGACAGCCGCCCCTG
This sequence comes from Azospirillum isscasi, assembly GCF_030849505.1. Classification (GTDB taxonomy): domain Bacteria; phylum Pseudomonadota; class Alphaproteobacteria; order Azospirillales; family Azospirillaceae; genus Azospirillum; species Azospirillum isscasi. The sequence goes on from NZ_JAUJFI010000002.1 coordinate 47,826, forward strand.
CGGGGCGCCCGGCAAATTCTGCGCCGTCGCGTTCAGCCGCGTGTCGCCGAAGCGCCGCCCCTGAACGGCGAAGTTCCGGGCGTGCAGCGCCGCCTCCGCCGCCAGCGCGTCGAGCGGACCCTTCGCGGTCGCGTCGAGCGTCACGGCGCCGGCCATCTCCGTCCCGACGGCGCCGCCCACGGGGGCGAGGTCGGCGATGTCCAGCCGGGTCTTCACGTCCACCGCCCCGTCCACCAGAGCCGCGGTGCCGGTCAGCCGCCCGTTTCGGCCATCCACCGTCAGGTCGGTGACTCGCATGGCGCCGCCCGGCTCCATCACCGCCTGCGCGCCCAGGCTCACGTCGCGGCCCAGCACGCCGTCGGCGGGCGTTCCGGTCTCCAGACCGCGCAGCGCGCCGCTCAGGCCCGCCGTCAGCGTGCCGTCCTCCTGCCGCCGCACCGGCCCTGCGAGCGCCAGCGACCCGGCCAGCGGCTGCCCGGCGAGTCCGGACAGGCGCGACAGGTCGTCGGCGGTCAGCGAGACCGTCACGTCGGCGGTCCGCCCCCAGCCGGTGACGCTGCCCTGCGCCCCGGCGCTGGCCGCCGCTGCGGTCAGGGTCAGCCCCTCGATCCCCACCGCTCCGGTGTCGGCGTTGACCAGAGCCCGACCGTCCAGCCGCACCTCCGGCCCCGTGACGGCGGCCAGGGCGGGATCGTCGGCGGCAAGGTCGCGGATCAGCCCCTCCACCGCCACCGTCAGCGCGTCCAGCGTGCCCTGGGCGGTGCCGGAGACGGTGCCCTCCCTCCAGGCGATGCCGGGGGCGACACCGTGCAGGGTGGAGTCCGGCCCCGCCTGCACCGCGTAGCGCAAATCCAGGCTGCGGCGGTCAGCGCCGACCCGCCCGGACAGGCTGGCCGTGGCGGCTGCGGTCTCGACGGCCACCGGCTGGAGAGTCAGGGCGCCGTCTGGCGCGACGATCACCGTCCCCTTCAGCACCGGCTGCGGCCCGGCCAGCGGCGCAATGTCGGGACCGAGCAGCGCCGCGACGTCGCCGGTCGCCGCGACGGTGACGGCGTGCCCCTCCGGCACCGCCTTCACCGTGGCGTCGGCGGCCAGCCGCGCGGCGTTCTCCGCCACCGCGGTGAAGGTGCCCTTCCAGTCGTCCAGCGATCCCCGCCCGTCCAGCGCGGCGCTGACCGGCGGCGCGCCGGGGATGCCCAGCGCCGTGGCGATCAGCCCGCCCGCCGGCTCCGACGCCTTCAGGGTCAGGTCGAGGCGCTTGTCGTCGGGGTTGAAGGCGACGTTCAGCGCCACCGTGCCGGGCTGCTCGCCCAGCCGGTCCGCGTTCAGGTGCGCTTCGAGCGAGGAGCCGCCGGACGCCAGATCCAGCGACCCGTCGATCTTCAGCCGCGCCTCCTGCCCCAGAAGCGGCTCCGCCAGCCGCAGTTCGGCGATGGCCAGCCTGTCAACGGCGACGCCCACCGGCAGGCTGGGCAGCAGGGAGGCCGGCCCCTGGTCGGGCGGCGGCGGCGGCTGTGGTTCCGCGGCGGGCAGTGGCGCGCGCTCCACGACGACGCGCTGCGCCTCGATCGCGTCGGCCTTGGCCCGCCCGGTCAGCAGCGCGGTCGGGGCGAGGTTGACCCGCAATTCCTCCAGCCGCAGCCACACGCCCTCGCGGTCGGCGACGGTCACGTCGGAGATCGTGAAGTTGATGGGAACCGCGCCGCCGATGGTGCCGATCCTCACCTGGAGGTCGGGGCCGTTCACCGCCTTCTCGATGGTCTCGGCGATCCAGCGCCGCACGGCGTTGGCGGGACCCCAGCCTCCCCCCTCGGTGTCCGCCGCGCGGGCGGCCTCCGTCAGGACCGCCCCGGTCAAGGCGGCGATGGCCAGCAGAACGACGATTAGACGACGCAGACCCGACACCACGCACCCCGTTGCGGTACTCCCCGAATGGAATAACGGGAAAGAGCAAGGGCGATCCCGATCCAAGTGGCAAAAATGCGACCCGATCCGGCATCACCGGTTGAAAGGACGGATCAGAAGGCCTGACCCAGGCTGAGATAGAGCTGCCACTTCGCGTCGCCGGAATCCGCGTTCAGCGGAAAGGCCACGTCCGCCCGCAGCGGTCCGAAATCGGTGTAGTAGCGCGCCCCGATGCCCGCGCCGACCTTCAGCGGCTCCTTGAAGTCCGGAAACGCGCTGTCGAAGACGGTGCCGGCGTCGACGAAGGGCACGATGCCGATGGTCTCCGTCACCTTGATGCGCAGCTCCAGCCCCGCTTCGAACAGCGACCGCCCGCCGGTCGGGTCGCCGTAGATGTCGCGCGGCCCGGCCTTCTGGAAGCCGTAGCCGCGCACCGACCCGCCGCCGCCCGCGTAGAAGCGGTGGTCCGGCGGAACCTGGTCCAGCGACGCCCCCACCGTGCTGCCGACGCCGATGCGCGCCGCCGCGACGTAACGCCCGTCGTCGGCCAGATCGCGGTAGGCCGAGGCGTTGATCTGGAAGCTCGTGAAGATCGAATCGGTGTCCCCGGCGTAGGGGAACCAGGGTGTGGCGAGCAGCGAAGCACGGTACCCCCTGGACGGGTTCAACAGATTGTCCGACCCGTCCCAGGCGATGCCCAGCGGAACGCCGATGAAGCCGGTCTGGTACTCCCGCAGGTTGGAACGGACCCGCCCGCGCTCCCCCGACACGCCGTAGGAGATCTTGAGCTGGTCGGTCACCTGCCGCTCCAGGGAGGCCGACCCGATGGTGGCGACCCGGTCGTAGGCCGGCGGCTGTTCCGACGCGACCTGGAAATCCAGGATCAACGACTGGCGCGGCGCCAGGAAGTCGGGCTTGCGGAAATTGGCGGAAAAGCGCAGGTCCGGCAGGTCCAGGCTGCCGCGCGGCCCCTGGGCGGCGCCGTTGTCGCCGCCGATCCGCCCGACCTCCACCCCCAGCCGCAGCCGCTCCGCCCCGCCGAACAGGTTGCGGTGGCCCCAATAGGCCGAACCGCCCACCCCGTCCTCCGACGAGTAGAAGGCGCTGGCCCCGATGAAACGGTGCAGCTTCTCCGCCAGCGTGACGTCCACCGGCGTGACGCCGCCCGGCCCCGGCTGCTCGGCCAGCCGCACCCGCACGGTGTCGAACACGTCGAGCTGCGCGATCTGCTGGCGCGCCCGGTCGATCCTGGCCGGGCTGTAGATATCGCCCCGCTTCCAGGGCAGGCGCCCGCGGATCAGCCCTTCGTCCACGCTCGCCAGCCCGTCGATCCGCGTGTCCCCAAACAGCACCAGCGGGCCGGGATCGACCGTGTAGGTGACGTCCATGCTGCGGTCGTCGTGGTCCACCACCACGCGCCGCTCGGCGACGGTGGCGAAGGGATGGCCGCGTTCGGTCATCCGGCGCAGCAGGGCGGCCTGGGCGTCCACCACCTGCGGCGCCCGCGCCCGTTCGCCCACCGGCAGGCCGATGTCGCCGGGAGTCACGTCGCCGCCCGGCAGGGGCGTGCCGTCCGTGGAGGCGATGGTGACCGTCTTGAAGCGGTAGGCGGCACCGGGCGTCACCGCCACGGTGACCCTGGCCGGCGTCCGGGCGGCGTCCACCCGGATGTCCAGCACCGCATCGTAGAACCCGGCGGAGCGCAGCGCCGTCTGCAAGCGGTCCCGGTCGCTGTCGGCCCGCCGCTCCAGCCCCAGCACGGACGGCGGCGGGTCGCCCTTCAGGCTGACCAGGGACGAGCTGTCGCGCAGCAGGTCGCGCAACTCGTCGTCCTCCAGCCCTGTGAACTCCACCTCGTAGGGAATCTGCGGGCCGGGAGCGTCGGGCGCCGGATCGTCCGGTCCGGCGTCCTCCGCCGCTGGATTGTCCTGAGCGGAGTCGGGAGCGGGGTCCTGCGCGCGCAACGGGCCGCCCGGCGCGGCGGCGAGCGCGCCGGACAGGAGGCCGGAGACGAGAATGACGGCGAGGCGGGAAGCGGAAGCGCGGCGGGTCATCACCGGACCATGTGGGATTCCAAGACGTAGACGCCAATGATTCGGTTGCCGTGACGCAAGGAAATTCCGCATAGGCAGTTTGGGCGAGTTTTCAACACCACGCCGCTTGCGTTATGGAGCCGGATCATTATATTGCGTCGCAACAGTTTCCCCGGCAGAGCCCACCGACACCTCTCGGAGGGCCTTTTGTTGTGCGCGGCCCGGAGCCGCGGTGTCGGGGCGGCATTGCGCAACGGAAGCCCCAAAGCGGATTTAAGAGTCCCCGACACATGAATCTTCGTAACGTCGCCATCATCGCGCACGTTGACCACGGCAAGACCACCCTGGTCGATCAGCTCCTCAAGCAGGCCGGTTCGTTCCGCGAGAACCAGCAGGTCGCCGAACGCGCCATGGACTCCAACGACCTGGAGCGCGAGCGCGGCATCACCATCCTGGCCAAGTGCACGTCGGTCCTGTGGAACGACCTGCGCATCAACATCGTGGACACCCCCGGCCACGCCGATTTCGGCGGCGAGGTCGAGCGCATCCTCTCCATGGTGGACGGCGTGGTCCTGCTCTGCGACGCCGCCGAAGGGCCGCTGCCGCAGACCAAGTTCGTGCTGGGCAAGGCGCTGAAGCTGGGCCTGCGCCCGATCGTCGTCATCAACAAGGTGGACCGCCCCGACGGCCGTCCGCACGAGGTGCATGACGAGGTGTTCGACCTCTTCGCCTCGCTCGACGCCTCGAACGAGCAGCTCGACTTCCCGACCCTGTTCGCCTCGGGCCGCAACGGCTGGGCGACCACGGACCTGGAGAACGGCGCCCGCGAGACGCTGACCCCGCTGTTCGAGCTGATCCGCGACCACGTCCCGGCGCCGAAGGTGGAGGAGGATCTGCCCTTCACCATGCTGGCGACCACGCTGGAGGCGAACCCCTATCTGGGCCGCATCCTGACCGGCCGCATCCAGACCGGCAGCGTCAAGGTCAACATGGCCATCAAGTCGCTGAGCCGCGACGGCAAGCTGATCGAGAACGCCCGCGTCAGCAAGGTCCTGGCCTTCCGCGGCCTGGAGCGCGTTCCGGTGGACGAGGCGCACGCCGGCGACATCGTGGCGCTGGCCGGCCTGACCACCACCACCGTCGCCGACACCATCTGCGTGCCGGAAGTGACCGAGCCGCTGGCCGCCCAGCCGATCGACCCGCCCACCCTGGCGATGACCTTCTCGGTCAACGACAGCCCGCTGGCCGGCCGCGAGGGCGACAAGGTCACCAGCCGCATGATCCGCGACCGCCTGATGCGCGAGGCCGAAGGCAACGTGGCGCTCCGCGTCAGCGACACCGAGGGCGGCGACGCCTTCGAGGTGGCGGGCCGCGGCGAACTCCAGCTCGGCATCCTGATCGAAACGATGCGCCGCGAGGGTTACGAACTGGCCATCAGCCGCCCGCGCGTGCTGTTCAAGACCGACCCGCTGAACGGCCAGCGCCTGGAGCCGATCGAGGAAGTCGTCGTCGACGTGGACGAGGAGTTCTCCGGCACCGTCGTGCAGAAGATGGCGGAGCGCAAGGCCGACCTCATCGAGATGCGCCCGTCGGGCGGCGGCAAGACCCGCATCGTCTTCCACGCCCCGTCGCGCGGCCTGATCGGCTACCAGGGCGAGTTCCTGACCGACACGCGCGGCACCGGCATCATGAACCGGCTGTTCCACGGCTACGCCCCCTACAAGGGCACCATCGCCGGCCGGCGCACCGGCGTGCTGATCTCCAACGCCGACGGCACCGCGGTGGCCTACGCGCTGTGGAACCTGGAGGATCGCGGCCCGATGCTGATCGATCCGGGCGTTCCGGTCTATCAGGGCATGATCATCGGCGAGCACACCCGCGGCAATGACCTTGAGGTCAACGTCATCAAGGGCAAGCAGCTCACCAACATCCGCACCACCAGCAAGGACGAGGCGGTCCGCCTGACCCCGCCGATCCAGATGACGCTGGAGCGCGCCCTGTCCTACATCGGCGACGACGAACTGGTGGAGGTGACGCCGAAGTCCATCCGCCTGCGCAAGCGCTACCTCGACCCGAACGAGCGCAAGCGCCACGCCCGCGCGGCGGAAGCGAGCTGAGGCTTCAAGGCATAGTGTTTCCGGGAACGCGGGAGGGCTTCGGCTCTCCCGTTTTCTTTTCAGCGCCGGCGTTCATGGTTACTCTTCCGGAAAAGCATGCGGAGGGGCCATGTCGGGACGCGAACATCATTACAGCACGGCGGTCACCTGGACGGGCAACCAGGGAACCGGAACCTCGGGCTACAAAGCCTACAGCCGCGACATCGAGATCGCCGCGCCGGGCAAGCCGCCGATCCCCGCTTCCTCGGACCCGGCCTTCCGTGGCGACCCGGCCCGCTACAATCCCGAAGACATGCTGGTGGCCTCGCTCTCGGCTTGCCACATGCTGTGGTACCTGCATCTGTGCGCCGTGAACGGCGTCACCGTGACCGCCTACAGCGACCCGGCGACCGGCACCATGGCGGAGGATTCCGGCGGCGGGGGCCGCTTCACCGTAGTGGTCCTGCGCCCCCAGGTCACCCTGGCCCCCGGCAGCGACGCTGCGAAGGCCGAGGCCCTGCACCACGAGGCCCACGAAAAATGCTTCATCGCCAATTCGGTGAATTTCCCGGTGCGGGTCGAGGCGCAGACCGTCACGTCCTCGGCAGGCGGTCGCGCCGATCCCCCAGCCTGACCCTCCCCACCTTCGGCGCCACCTGATGCACACATCTGTAACCTGCTGATCTGAAATGGATTTCTTTCATCGTCACCCCCGCGAAGCCGGGGTCCAGGGGACTCCGCATATAAGTGTTTGAGCAGGCTGGATTCCCGCCTCTCCCGCTGGCAAAGCCAGCGCTGACCGCGTCAGGCGGATCGAAGATCCGCTGAACGCCTTCGCGGGAATGACGGGTATAGAGAGGCCGCTTTCGCCCCTCATTCCTCTCCGCCGCATCCGGGAGGATGGCTGCCCCTTGCGTCATTAAATGAATGGAATTAATTTAATGAAGTTCACAAAACCGCTCAGGGTGTCACCATGCCCATACCGCCGCACACCGGCCAGCACGCCCCGGACGCTCCGCCTCCCAACCCGGTCCGCACGCTCGCCCTCGGTGCGCTGGCCGGGTTGGCGATTCTCAAGGCCGTGATGCTGGCCGGACAGTTCACGCAGACGGAGCCCTACCCGCCCCTGCAGTTCGCCCCGCTGTTCGCCTCGTCCCTCGCGCTCAGCGCGCTGTGCGCCGCACTGATGCTCGTGCGATCGCGCTGGTTCGCGCTGCCGACGGCGGCCGTCATCCTGGAATCGCTGCTCTCCTTCGGCCCGCACAAGCTCTATCCGGGACCGCCGCCGGTCTTTGCCCAGACGGTCGCCGTCTATCCGGCCATCGCCGTGGGAAGCGTCCTGATCGGCGTTCTCGCCGCGGCAAGCTGGAAGCTGTACCGCCCCACCGCCAGAGGCCGCTCCCATGGTTCGCCCGCGTAACGACGAGCGGATCGACATCCGCAGCCGGGCCGTCGAAGCGGCGGCGCGGCTGTTCGTCGAACGCGGAACCGAACGGGTCACGCTTCAGGACATCGCGGCTGACGTGGGGTGCCGGGCGCCGGCCCTCTACCGCTACTTCCCGAACAAGGAAGCCCTTCTGCTGGAGGTCCACGACGAGGGGTTCCGCCGCCTCTACGCCTTCAAGGCGGATGCCGGACGGGCGGCGGGCGGCGATGCCGTGGCGCGGCTCCGGCTGGGTGGCTTGGCCTATATCCGCTTCGCTCTGGAGAACCCGAATCTGTACGAGTTGATGTTCAACGACCGCGGCCCGCACCGCCGCCTCGAAGAACTGCGCGCGTCGAGATCGGAAGGCGCCGCAGACGGCACCGAAGACATGGCGCAACGCTGTCTGCGCTTCCTGGAAACATCCATCCGGGACTGTCAGGCGGCGGGATATCTGCAAGGGTTGGACACGGAGACCGCCGCCTTCACCTTCTGGTCGGCGGTCCATGGAGCGGCCAGCCTCGCCTTGCGCGGGCGGGGACCATTCGACGTTTCACGGGTGGACGCCACGGTGGCCCAAAGGGCGGTGGTCCAGACGGTCGAAACCATGATGGCGCTGGTGGCGGCATCCCGCCGAACGAACACGGACGGAACCGCTCCGGCGGGAGACGGCGCGGCGCGGCCCGCCGCCCCCGCCGGCGATCCTTAATCCCTCAGGCTCTTCTTCTTGATGTCGGGCTTCTCGCCCAATTCGTCGAACTTCTCCTGGACGGGCTTGTCGGGGTCGCCCGACGCCCGCCCGGTCTCCTCGACGAGCTTGTCCTCGATCCGCTGGGCGGCGTCGGACGGGGCATCGTCCTTGCGATGCCCCCGCTCCTCCGTACCCATCACTTGTCGCCCCGGAACACGTCCTTCACCTTTCCGATCACCTTGTCGATCTTGCCCTCGGCCTTGTCGGCACGGCCTTCGTCCTTCAGGTCCTGGTTGCCGGTCAGGTCGCCGGCCTGCTTCTTGACCTCGCCCTTCAGCTCCTTGCCGGCGCCGGTGATGCGATCGGTGTTCATGATGCCCTCTCCCTCGAAGAGTGATTTCAGGCATCGTCAACAAGGCCGCGCGGGAAACGTCCCGCCCCCGCTTGTCCGAAAAGGGAGAGGCACCCATCCCGTCCGGTTCGGGCGGGCCTCACTTTTGGCCCAACCCCTCCCCGATCTTTCGGGTCAGGCTGTCCCGCTCCTCCGGGCTGTAGCGCTCCGCGAAGCCCGACCCCCACACCGGTCCCGGCCACGCCGGGTCCGCCTTGGAGCGGGCGACGACATGCACGTGAAGCTGTGGAACCAGATTGCCCAGCGCCCCGACATTGATCTTGTCCGGGGCGAACAGCGCCTCCAGCGTGCGCGAGGCCAGGGCGATCTCGTCCATCAGACGGTGCCGGTCCTCCCGGGAAAGCTGGTGGATCTCCGTCAGGCCGGGCTGCGCCGGAACCAGGATCAGCCAGGGCCACACCCGGTTGTCCATCAGCAGCACGCGGCACAGCGGCAGTTGGGCGACGGGAGCCGTATCGGCCTCCAAACGGTCGTGCAGATGGAACATCGTCATGGGGTCCCGTGTCTTCCCTTCGGCTGGCAAGGTTTTCTTTGCGGCTTTCCGGGAAGAAAGCGCCAATCCGATGCGTTCGTCCAGTGAGGATTGCCGCCGGTGCAGGGCTGCGGCCATGCGCGTGGTTGCGGGACTAGGAAAAATGTATAAACTGCCCGGCGATCTTTGTTCGGCCCGGCGATGCTCCGGTCGGCGGCGTTTCAAGGGAAACGCGGGTCGCGCGGCGGAACAAGACGAGTCCAGCAACCAGGGTCAGGTACGGGTGTTCGGTCCGAAGGCGGTGTCGGGGCGGCGGGTCCCCCTGCCTGCCGATCGGAAGCGAACGGTCTGCGGAATTGAGGAATGCCCGGCCGGGGCGGACAGTGCCAGGACGGCCGGCAGACGTTTGGGATAAAGAAAGACGGTCATGCGCAAGTCGGCGATCGCGGCTCTTCTTCTTGTCATCCTGGGCAACATCGGGGTCTGGGCGCTGTGGAACCGCCCGGTCGCCGAACGCTCCTGGGGCGGCGCCATCAGCGGCGTCGGCTACACCCCCTTCCATCCGGACAAGAGCCCGTCCAAGGGCGACAAGGCCTCGGCGGAGGACATCGAGAAGGACATGAAGGCCCTGGAGGGGTCGGTCAAGGGCGTGCGCATCTACTCCACCACCGACGGGTCGGAGCAGGCCGCACCCATCGCCCGCAAGTACGGGCTTCCGGTCACCGCGGGCGCCTGGATCACCGGCAAGCCGGAGATCGACGAGCCGGAAATCAACGGCCTGATCAAGCTGGCGCGCGACAACAACAACGTCCGCCGCGTCCTGGTCGGCAACGAGGCGATCCTGCGCGCCGACGTCACCGTCCCGCAGGCCATCGAGTACATCAAGCGCGTGAAGAAGAAGGTCAACGTCCCGGTCTCCACCGCGGAGCCGTGGCACGTCTGGCTGGAGCATCCGGAACTGGCCGACGCGGTGGACTTCCTGGCCGTTCACCTGCTGCCCTACTGGGAAGGCGTGCCCGCCGACCAGTCGGTCGATTACGCCATGTTCCGCTACAACGAGCTGAAGACCAAGTTCCCGAACAAGCACATCCTGATCTCGGAAATCGGCTGGCCGGCGGACGGCCCGTGGCGCCGCGGCGCCGAGGCGAGCCAGGTCAACCAGGCCAAGTTCATCCGCACCTTCCTGAACGTCGCGGCGCAGAACAAGCTCGACTACTTCATCATGGAAGCCTTCGACCAGCCCTGGAAGCGGGAGATCGAAGGCACCGCAGGCACGAGCTGGGGCCTGTGGGATGCATGGCGCAAGCCGAAGTTCCCGATGATCGGCGAGGTGACGGAGCTGCGGAACTGGCCGCTGCTGTGCGGAATCTCCATCGCCGTCGGCTTCCTGCCGCTCGTCTTCTTCCTGTGGCGCCGCGGCGGCGACCTGAAGTTCGGCGGGCAGATCTTCTACGGCGCGATGATCCAGGGCGTGGCGTCAGTGCTGGTCTTCACCTTCACCGCGGCCAGCGTCGCCGGCCTCGCCACCACCACCGAGATCGCCTGGGGCATCCTGGTGTTCTGCCAGCTCGTCCTGCTCGCCGTCATGCTGATCGACGGGCTGGAACTGACCGAGGTCGTCTGGCAGGACCGCTTCAAGCGCAAGTTCCAGCCCTGCTCGGCGGCCCCCCTGCCCAACGCGCCGAAGGTCTCCATCCACGTGCCCTGCTACAACGAGCCGCCGCACATGGTCATGGAGACGCTGGACGCGCTGGCCCGGCTGGACTACCCGAATTACGAGGTCCTGCTGCTCGACAACAACACCAAGGACCCGGCGGTCTGGCGCCCGGTCGAGGAGTACTGCCGCAAGCTGGGGCCGAAGTTCCGCTTCTTCCACCTGGACAACTGGCCGGGCTTCAAGGCCGGCGCGCTGAACTTCGGCCTCGCCCAGACGGCGCCGGACGCCCAGCACATCGCCGTCATCGACAGCGACTATCAGGTCCATCCCGACTGGCTGAAGGCGACCATCCCGCATTTCGACCGGCCCGAGGTCGGCTTCGTGCAGTCCCCGCAGGACTATCGCGACTGGAGCCACGACCTGTTCCAGCGGATGATCAACTGGGAGTACGCCGGCTTCTTCCACATCGGCATGATCCAGCGCAACGAGCGCAACGCGATCATCCAGCACGGCACCATGACCATCATCCGCAAGTCGGCGCTGGAGGAGGTCGGGCGCTGGGGCGAGTGGTGCATCACCGAAGACGCCGACCTCGGCCTGCGCCTGTTCGAGCATAAGTACGAGGCCGTCTACATGCCGGAAAGCTACGGCAAGGGCCTCGTCCCCGACAGCTTCTCCGCCTACAAGACGCAGCGTTTCCGCTGGGCCTACGGCGCCGTGCAGATCCTGAAGCATCACTGGCGCGACCTGCTGCCGGGCGGCCCGCGCCTGACCGCCGGGCAGAAGTACCACTTCATCACCGGCTGGCTGCCCTGGTTCGCCGACGCCGCCCACATGATCTTCGGCATCGCCGGAATCATCTGGTCGCTGGGCCTGCTGGCCTTCCCGAAATATTTCGAGTTCCCGCCCAGCGTCTTCATGATCCCGACGCTCAGCGTCTTCGCCTTCAAGGTCGGCGCCTCGCTCTGGCTGTACGAGGCGCGGGTGAAGTGCGGCTTCTGGGACAAGGTGGGGGCCGCCATCGCCGGCATGGCCCTGACCCACACGGTGGGCCGCGCCATGTGGCTGGGCATGTTCACCTCCGGGCGCCCCTTCGTCCGCACGCCGAAGTGCGAGAACCAGCCGGCGCTGATGCAGGCTTTCCTGATGGCGCGGGAGGAGATCGCTCTGCTGCTCGGCCTGTGGGGTGCCGCGCTGGCCATCGTCCTGGTGTTCGGTCACGAGAACCGCGACGCCTTCATGTGGTCGGGCCTTCTGGTGGTGCAGTCGCTGCCCTACCTGTCGGCCTTCATCACCGCGCTGATCAACGCCTTCCCGAACATCGGGCTGGGCAAGCAGCGTCCGGAACCCACGGAAGCCGCCGGAGCCGGGGCCGACTGACCATCCTTGGACGCCGGGCCACGAAACGGGCCATGAGAACAGAAAGCCCCGCCGCGATGGCGGGGCTTTCTTCGTTTCGCCCGATCCGTCACCCGTCTTGAGAATTCCGCTTCGCCATGGGACCGGCCCCGAGGGGCTCCGACGCGGGGTGGGCGGCGTTCATCTGGATCATCAGACGCTCGACGATCTGCATCGCGAGCCGGTGCATGTTCGGGTCCTCGCCCTTGGCGTCGCGGTTCTGATGGGCGGCGGCGGCATCCTCCAGCGCGGCCTGCGCCTCCTCGATCCGCAACACACCGCGTTCCACCAAGGCGAGCATAAGGGATTCACAAATCGAGAGGGCAGCCAAACCCGCCGCGTCCCGCTCCGCCGCCATGCCGCCCCCCGCGCTCGTCAGTTCCCGAACCAGGCCGTTCAAAAACCCCTTACGGCCAATGCCACCAACAGTTTTGTATATGATCCCTCACCTGTCCGGTCGAGAAAATCTTACCCCCATTAACCTATGTTATAGATGGTTTTGTCGTTTGGCTTAATCGTTCGAGGCCGCCCGTAATTGGGCTGGCCGAGGCGTTCGCTTCGAGGCGATAACTACCGGACGATCAAAGGCTGGAACAGAAATGACCCGCGCCCAGGCCAACATGCCGTCATCTCCATTGGGGCGCAAGATCACCAGTTACATGAGCCTCACAGACGAGGAAAAGACTTTCCTTGCCGATTTGGAGCGCAATGTTACCCGTCACGGCTCGCGCTCCGATCTTCTTCAGCAAGGCGAACGCTACGGTTGCGTCCGTGTGATGCGCAAGGGCTGGGCCATCCGTCACAAGGCGCTTCCCGACGGACGGCGGCAGGTCGTCAACTTTGTTCTGCCGGGCGACATCATCGGCTTTTACTGCAACCTGTTCGAGACGGCGGACCATGGCGTCACCACCCTGACGCCCGCCGAGGTCGCGAATTTCCAGCCGGACCGCATCATCGAGCTGTTCAAGCGCTTTCCCCGTCTGGCCGCGGCCCTCGCCTGGTCCGGGGCGAAGGAGGAAGCGATCATCGCCGAACGCCTGCTCAGCGTCGGGCGCCGCACCGCGCTGGAGCGGACGGCCCATCTCATCGTGGAGCTGCTGCGGCGGCTGACCATCGTCGGGCTGGTCGAGGAGGGACGCTTCACCCTGCCGGTCACCCAGGAGATCCTGGCCGACGCGCTGGGGCTCAGCATCGTCCACATCAACCGGACGCTCCGCCGGCTGCGCGACATCGGGCTGATCGATCTGGCGGGTCAGCAGATCACCGTTCATGACGTGAAGCAGCTCGCCTCCATCGGTCAGTTCGACGAGCTGTACCTGCATCTGATCCGGGCGCCCAAGCCGTTGGAGCATGCTCTGGACACCAAGTCGGACCGCAAACGCGCGGGCGACTGACCCGGCCCCGCAAAGACTTCCTGCGATATCCTCTTTCCGATTAACCTATGACAATGCGGTGGCGGGAGGATCGATGTAGGTTATAGATTGTCTACCCAGATAATCGAGTAGACCGGCCATCGAGCGGACAGCGGCCACTCCGAACCGGCTTTGCAAACCGGACGCGAGGGGACCGGGCAGTCGGCCTCGCCGCCCTGCTGTTCCTTGCCCCGCTGTCCATTGGAGCTGTCATTGGATATCTCAGACGCATGACCGACGCCCCACTCGCCGGCCGATCCGCCAGCTCCGGCACACTGACCGTCGCCCTTCTGGAGGACGATATGGTGCTGTGCATGTGCATGGAGGCCCTGTTCGAGGATTGGGGCATGCTGCTGGTCAGCGCCCCGACTCCCGCATTCCTTCTGGACGCGCTGGCCGGCGGGGCGCGCCCCGACATCCTGGTCGCCGACTATCATCTGGGCCGGCATGGCAAGGCGCCGGAGTCGGTGCGGGCGGTGCTGTCGGGGCTCGGCGCCTCCCTCCCGGTGATCATCACCACCGGGGACGAATCCCTCGCCACCCGTACGGACGTCAGCGCCGCGGGCTGGCATTTCCTTCCCAAGCCTTACGACCCCGAATCCCTGCGCGCCATGATCCTGACCGTTCTGGGCCGGACGGCCTGACACAGCGTTCAGGCGCTGGACCGTCAAGCGCCGGCCCGCACGTCCTCGACCAGCGCTTCCAGCCGGTGCAGGTCGTTGACGATCAGCGCGTCGGCCCGCCGCTCCACCAGCCCGTCGCGGGCGAGGTCGTTCAGAACGCGGGCGACCGTCTCGCGGGCGGTGCTGACCCGGCTGGCGATGTCGGCGTGAACGGGAATCGGCGCGATCACCGCCGCCCCGCCCTGCATCCGTCCGCGCTTGGCAAGCCGCAGCAACTCGGCGTGGACGCGGTTGTTCGCCCCCAGCGTGGACAGTTCCATCACCCGGTCGGTGGCGATGCGCACGACCCGGCAAAGCCGCTTCATCACCGTCATGGCGAGCGCCGGGTGCCCGGACACCAGTTCCTGGAAGGGCCGGGGCGCCAGGAAGGCGATCAGCGTCCCCTCCACCAGCGCCACCGCGGAGGCCGAGCGGGGCAGCCCGTCGATGGCCGCCATTTCGCCCAGGAATCCGCCCGCCTCGATGTCGTCGAAGCTGATTTCACGGCCCGCCGGAGAATGGCTCAACACCCGCACGCGCCCTTCCACCACGAGAGCGACATCCCGCGAGTCCCCCTGATGGTCGATGATCTGCTCGTTCGCGTGAAAGCGGCGCCAGCGGCACAGGCGCGCCACGGCGGCGCGCTCCTCCACGGTCAACGGGCTCAGCAGCGCGATCCCATCCAGCCGGGAAGCTCCAGCGTCGGCAGCCACGGCGGTCGTATCCTCTTCTGACGGCGGCCCTCGGGCACATCCGGGAGCATAGCCGGACCTGCGCAAAGGTGGAACCGCCTCCCTCCAACGGTTATCGCTAACGTCCCGTTAACCCTGAAAGCGGCAGAACGGACGGGACGCGCACACCGGAATTGAGAGAGCCATGTCGTTCCAACTGCCCTCCGGCCCCGTTCCCCGCAGCCTGATCCCCTACGCCGGCCGTGTGGACGCCCAGCGCCTCCTGTCGGTCGTCGCCATTCCCTTCGCGGCGGCCATCGCCATGGCGACCGCGGTGGCGGCGACGGGCGGCATGACCGACCCCATCGCGGAGGCCGGCGGGCCGATGGCCTTCGTCCTGAGCTTCGTGAAGTTCTGCTATCTGGCGGTGGCCATGGCCCATCTGTCCGGCGCCCTGGCGGAGCGCGCCAACGGCGGCCTGCCCGCCGGCCTGTGGCTGGACGAGATGGACCGGTCGGAGCCGGAGACTCGCGAATCCTTCTGGCATGCCTTCCCCAACCACCTGGACGGGGCGGCGATCGCCGGCTGCGTCACGATGCTGTGCTTCCTGCTGACCTGAGCGCGCGCCGCCCGGACAGCGCGCCGTCCTCGACACGGATGCGGTGCAGGGTCAGGGGCACGTTCAGCAGCGTCGCCAGCACCGCAATCCACCACACCCCGAAGACCAGGGGCAACACGGCCAGTTCCCCCGCCACGACCAGATAGTTGGGGTGGCGCACCCAGCGGAACGGCCCCCGCCGCACCAGAGGCGCGCCGGACAGCGTGACGATGCGGGTGGTCCAGAAGCGCCCGAGCGTGGCGATCACCCAGACCCGCCCGGCCTGCAACAGAACGAACAGAGCCAGCAGCCAGCCGTTGACCGGCGCATCCGCCGGCACGACGGCGACGAGCAGCGCCAGCCATCCGGCGTGCAACCCGACGAACAGCGGGTAATGGGCCGCCCCCACCTCCCGCGCCCCCTCCGCCAGCAGGCGGCGGGTGTTGCGCCGGGCCACGGCCAGCTCCGCAAGGCGCTGCACCGCGACCAGCAGCAGGATGACATGGGGCCAGCCGAGCGGCGGCGTCTCCATTGCGAACGCTCCTAGAGATCGATCTGGGCCATCGCGGCGGTGAAGCCGGGGCCGAGCGCGCTCATCAGGTGGGGGCCGCGGGCGCCCGAGGCGAGGCGCCGCTCCAGCACGAACATCACGCTGGCCGCCGACATGTTGCCGCAGCGGCGCAGCACCGCCCAGGCGTCGTCCAGCCCCGCGGCGACCGGCGCGCAGACCTCCTCCAGCGCATGCAGCACCTTGGCCCCGCCGGGATGGCAGATCAGCCCGGCGAGATCGCCGCGGGCCATCCGCCGCCGCTCCAGGAACCCGTCCAG
Organism: Azospirillum isscasi; assembly: GCF_030849505.1. GTDB lineage: Bacteria > Pseudomonadota > Alphaproteobacteria > Azospirillales > Azospirillaceae > Azospirillum > Azospirillum isscasi. The sequence continues at coordinate 64,084 of NZ_JAUJFI010000002.1, forward strand.
CACCGGCCCCAGGCGGCCGCGGATCAGGGTCGGGATGCTCTGGCTGAAGATCACGCCGAAGCCGTCGTCCTCCACCCGCCAGCCCATCACGTCCTGCGTGCCGGGCCAAGTGTGCTCCGCCCCGTCCACGAGGCGCGGCCCCTCTCCATCGCCTCCCTCCCCATCGGCGCGCAGCACCGCCGCCGCGGCACCGTCCGCGAACAGGGCGCTGGCGACGACGTTGGTCGGGGTCGCCTCCGCCGAGCGGAAGGCCAGCGTGCAGAGCTCCACCACCAGGAACAGCACGGTGCGCCCCGCCATGGCCTGCGCCAACTGCCCGGCGCGCGTCAGCCCCAAAACGCCGCCAGCACAACCCAGCCCGAACAGCGGCAGCCGCAGCGTATCGGGCCGGAAGCCCATGCGCTCCAGCAGCAGAGCCTCCAGACTGGGCGTGGCGATGCCGGTGGTGGAGGCGCAGACGATGGCGTCCACATCCCGCGGGCCCAGGCCGGCGCGGGCCAGAGCCTGCGACGCCGCGTCCTCCAGCAGGGCCAGGGCGCCCTCACGGAAAGCGGCGGTGCGCTCCGGCCAGCCGCGCGGCTCCATGTACCAGCCGATGGGCATCACGGCGTGGCGCGTTTCGATGCCGGTGTTGGCGAAAACCGGGACCAACCGGTCGAAGTCGCGCATCCGTGGCGCGAAGACCGCCCGCGCCACGGACAGAACCTCGTCCTGGTCCAGGCGGTGCGGCGGCAGGGCCGTGGCGAGGGAGAGAATGCGGGGGGGATGGCTCATCCTCAGCGATGTGATGCGCGGTCGGGCGGCGGACCAGCCCCCCGGAGGGAGTTCCTTCGGTTGCGCCGGGCCGGCGCTTTTCCGCCTGCCGGAACGACGGAGTGGATTGAGACGGGAGGGTTTCCTGTATCACTATGTCGGGCGTCGGATTTGCAGGGGTGGGACGGTGGATCGGAACGAACAGGACGGCCAGAGCGCTGCGGACGAGGCGGCGTCCCACCGGCCCGCCGGCATCGGCCTGATGGGGCGCCTGCGCGCCTATTTCCTGGCGGGCGTGCTGGTGACGGCGCCGATCGCGGTGACGGTCTATCTCGGCTGGTGGCTTCTGGCCTTCATCGACGGGCATGTCCGCCCGCTGATCCCCGCCGCCTACAACCCGGAGAACTACCTGCCCTTCTCCATCCCCGGCATCGGGGTGCTGACGCTGATCATCGTGCTGACCCTGATCGGGGCCTTCGCCGCCGGTTATGTCGGGCGGCTGGTGGTGCGCATCGGCGAAGGCGTGGTGGAGCGCATGCCGGTCGTCCGCTCCGTCTACGGGGCGGTGAAGCAGATCGTCGAGACGGTGGTCGCCAAGAAGTCCAAGGCATTCCGCGAGGTGGTGCTGGTGGAATACCCGCGTCACGGCGTGTGGTCCCTGGGCTTCATCACCGGGGCCGCCCATCCGGAGGTGCAGAAGATGTCGGCGGAGGAGATGGTCCACGTCTTCATTCCCTGCGCCCCGCCGACCGCCGGTTACTTGGCGATCATGCCGCGGCGGGAGGTGACCGTTCTGGACATGACGGTGGAGGACGGGCTGAAGCTGGTGATGTCCGGCGGCATCGTCACCCCGCCCGACCGCAAGCCCCGCGAAGTCAAGAGCGCGGCGGTGGAGGAGCGCAAGCGGGCGTAAGGGGTTTGGGGGAGAGTGGTTGCGGTGCCCCCCTCCTAACCTCCCTCCACATCGCGGGGGGAGGAATGAGCCCTCCCCCGCCGAAGGTGGGGGAGGGTTGGGTGGGGGCCCCGATGAGGCAACGGAGGGGTGCCCAACGCCACCACTCCCCGCTCACCCCGACCGCAGCGTCTTCGCCGCCGCGTCCCGCTCGAACAGGTACAGCAGCGTCCTCAACGCCTGCCCCCTCTCGCCCGCCAGATCCGGATCGCGGTCCACGATCAGCTTCGCGTCGTCGCGGGCCGCGGCCAGCAGGTCGCCGTGCACGGCCAGATCGGCCATGCGGAACTCCGGCAGGCCCGACTGGCGGGTGCCCAGCACCTCCCCCGCACCGCGCAGACGCAAATCCTCCTCCGCAATGACGAACCCGTCCTCGGTGTCGCGCATCGTCTTCAGGCGGGCACGGGCGGTCTCCGTCAATTGCGGGTCGAACATCAGCAGGCAGGTGGACGGCTTCTCCCCGCGCCCCACCCGCCCGCGGAGCTGGTGAAGCTGGGCGAGGCCGAAGCGCTCGGCGTGCTCGATCACCATGACGGTGGCCTCGGGCACGTTCACCCCGACCTCGATGACCGTTGTGGCGACCAGCACATCCAGGTTACCGGCCTGGAAGGCGGCCATCACCGCGTCCTTGTCCGGCCCGCGCATCTTGCCATGCACCAGCCCCACCCGGTCGCCGAAGGTGGCGCGCAGGAAGGCGTGACGCTCCGTCGCGGCGGCGAGGTCGGTCTGTTCCGATTCGTCCACCAGCGGGCAGACCCAATAGACGCGCGCCCCCTCCTGCACCTTGCGGTGGATGCCGTGCACCACCTCCTCCAGCCGGTCGAGCGCTATGGTCACGGTCTGGATCGGCTTGCGCCCCGCCGGCTTCTCGGTCAGGCGCGACACGTCCATGTCGCCGTAGGCGGTCAGGGTCAGCGTGCGCGGGATCGGCGTGGCGGTCATCACCAGCACGTCCACCGCCCGCCCCTTGGCTGAAAGCTGGAGCCGCTGGTGGACGCCGAAGCGGTGCTGCTCGTCGATCACCGCCAGCGCGAGGTCCTTGAACGCCACATCCTCCTGGAACAGCGCGTGGGTGCCGACCAGCAGCGGCAGTTCGCCGGACGCCAGCCGGTCCAGCACAGCCTGCCGCGCCTTGCCCTTGTCCCGCCCGGTCAGCAGGGCGAGGTCCACCCCCGCCGCCTTGCACAGCGGGGCGAGGCTTTCGGCGTGCTGGCGCGCCAGGATCTCGGTGGGCGCCATCAGGGCGGCCTGATGACCGGCCTCCACCGCGTTCAGCATCGCCATCAGCGCGACCACCGTCTTGCCGCTGCCGACGTCGCCCTGGAGCAGGCGCAGCATCCGCCGCTCCGCCGCCATGTCCTCGTAGATCTCCTCCAGCGAGGCGGCCTGCGAACCGGTCAGGGCGAAGGGCAACGCCCCGGCGACCTTGGCGCGCAGCCGCCCGTCGCCCTGGATGACACGGCCCGACAGACGGCGCTGCTGCATCCGCACCAGCGTCAGGGCGAGCTGGTTCGCCAGCAGCTCGTCATAGGCCAGCCGCCGCCGGATCGGGTTGGTGGGGGCGAGGTCGGCCTCGTCCTCCGGCGTGTGGGCGCGGCGGACGGACTCGTGCCAAGTGGGCCAGCCGTTGCGGGAGCGCCAAGCGGCGTCCTGCCATTCCGGCAGTTCCGGCACGTCGTTCAGCATGGCGCGCACCGCCTTGCGCAGCGTCTTGGCCGGCAGGCCGGCGGTCATCGGGTAGACCGGCTCCACCGCCTCGATCTCGTCCTTCGATTCCAGCGGGACCACGGCGTCGGGGTGGGTGATCTGCGGCGTGTCGTGGAACCGCTCCACCTTGCCGGACACCACCATCGTCTTGCCGACCGGCATCTGCCGTTCCAGCCAATCGCCCTTCACATGGAAGTAGATCAGCTCCAGCACGCCCGTCTCGTCGGTGCAGCGGATCTTGTAGGGATGGCGGGAGTTGAGCGGCACCGCGTGCGAATCGACGCGGACCGTCATGGTGGCGATCCGCCCGTTCGGCGCCTCGGCGATCTTCGGGGCGTAGCGCCGGTCGATGACTCCGGACGGCAGGTGCCACAGCAGGTCCACGACCTGCGGGCCGGCCAGCTTTTCGACCAGCTTGCCCAGCCGGGGGCCGAGGCCGGGAAGCGCCGTCACCGGACGGAACAGCGGGAAGAGAACGACGGGACGCACGGGATTGAAGTCTCGCGGGGGGAAACGGGGCCTGTGGTCCCCATTCAATCCCGCCGAGGGGGCTCCGCGTCAAGCGCGGCGGTTTCCGAAGGTGGACAGAGGGGAAAAGAAGACGGCGGCGTGCAAGGGTTTGGGGGGAAGCCTGGGCGGGGGACGCCGATCCAAGGCAAAAACCCGATGCACACCGCCGCAAGAAACGATCCGGGGGTATGCGGGAACATTCCGGATCGTGTGTGGCCGGCGGCGGGAACCGCCGGTGGATGACTCGCCAGTAATGAAACGTCGTCAATGACTGTACTTCTAGCGTCTCCCGCCTGACCCCAGCGTTGCGGAATCATGAAATCGGTTTCATGAACCGTTCCTGACTCCCCTCGGCGTCTTCGCCCCACGGCAAAGCAAAGGGGGCGCCCAGAGGACGCCCCCTTCCATCCCAACGTTCTCCCCAGGGGGAGAATGAACGGTGGTGCCGACCTTACTTGATGGCCGGCTTGCGCTGCAGGTTGTGGTGCGCCTCGACGTAACGCACAGTGCCCGACTTGGAGCGCATGATGACCGAATGGGTCACCGCACCGCCGGGGTAACGGCGCACGCCGCGCAGCATGGCGCCGTCGGTCACGCCGGTGGCGGCGAACATGACGTTGCCGCTGGCCAGCTCGGTCAGGCTGTACTTCTTGTTCAGGTCCTTGACGCCCCAGCGGGCGGCGCGGGCCTTCTCATCGTCGTTGCGGAACAGCAGACGGCCCTGGAACTGGCCGCCGATGCAGCGCAGAGCCGCCGCGGCCAGAACGCCTTCCGGCGCGCCGCCGGAACCGACATACATGTCCACGCCCGTGCCGGCCTGGCTGGTGGCGATCACGCCCGACACGTCGCCGTCGTTGATCAGCATGATGCGCGCACCGGCTTCACGGACGCGGGCGATCAGCTCGGCGTGGCGCGGACGGTTCAGGATGCAGACCAGCAGTTCCTGCACCTCGGTGCCCTTGGCCTTGGCCAGGGCCTTCAGGTTGTTGGCCGGGGTCTCGTCCAGATCGACCACGCCTTCCGGCAGGCCGGAGCCGACGGCGATCTTGTCCATGTAGACGTCCGGGGCGTTCAGGAACCCGCCCTCGTCGGCCATGGCGATGACGGCCAGCGAGTTCGGGCCGCCGGTGGCGCAGATGGTGGTGCCTTCCAGCGGGTCGAGCGCGATGTCGACCTTCGGCCCGCGGCCGATGCCGGCGCCGACCTTCTCACCGATGTAGAGCATGGGCGCCTCGTCGCGCTCGCCCTCGCCGATCACGACGGTGCCGTCGATGTAGAGGGTGTTGAGCGCCTGGCGCATGGCGTCGACCGCGGCCTGGTCGGCAAGCTTCTCGTCACCGCGGCCCATCAGCAGCGACGCGGACAGCGCGGCGGCCTCGGTCACACGGACGGCTTCCAGGGCCAGGTTCCGGTCCATACCGGACAGGTCGACATGAACGGACATGGTGGTTCTCCCCCGAATCGATGTTCGGTTCTTCTATGGTTCGGTCAAAACTGTTCGATGCGGATCATGCGGGGCGGCTCGACCACCGACTCCTTGGCGGCGATGGTGGCGAGCGCCCGCTGCATGGCCGCCTCGTCGGTGTCGTGGGTGGTCAGGACCACCGGCACCGCCTCGCCCGGCGCGCGCCCGCGCTGCAGGAACTGCTCCATGGAGACGTTCTGGTCGCGCATGGCCGCCGCGACATCCGCTATCACGCCGGGCCGGTCCAGGACCATCAGGCGTACGTAGTACGACCCCCGGCGGGCCTCCATCGGCGAGGGCTGGGCCTCGGAAAGCTGGGCCGCCGGCACGCCGAAGGTGGGGGTGGAGCGCCCGCGGGCGATGTCGATCAGGTCGGCGACGACGGCGGAGGCGGTCGGCCCCTCACCCGCGCCGCGGCCCACGAACAGCACGCGGTCCACGAAATCGCCCTGGGCGACCACGGCGTTGAACACACCGTCCACCGCCGCGATGGGCGCCGCCTTCGGCACCATGCAGGGGTGGACGCGCTGCTCGACCCCGCGGTCGGTGCGCCGCGCGATGCCCAGCAGCTTGATCCGGTAGCCGAGCGCGTCGGCGTAGTCGAAATCCACCGCCGAGACGTGGCGGATGCCTTCCACATGGACGCTCTTGAAGTCCACCGGCGTGCCGAAGGCCACCGAGGTCAGGATCGCCAGCTTGTGCGCCGCGTCCACGCCGTCGATGTCGAAGCTCGGGTCGGCTTCCGCGTAACCCAGCCTCTGCGCGTCGGCCAGCACGTCCGCGAAGTCGCGGCCCGTGGTGCGCATCTCGGTCAGGATGTAGTTGCAGGTGCCGTTCAGGATGCCGTGCACCTCCGACACCCGGTTGCCCGCCAGCCCTTCGCGCAGCCCCTTGATGATCGGGATGCCGCCGGCCACCGCCGCCTCGAAGCCGATGGCGAGGCCCTGGGCCTCCGCCTTGGCCGCCAGAGCGGTGCCGTGATGGGCGAGCAGCGCCTTGTTGGCGGTGACGACATGGCGTCCCCGCTCCAGCGCCAGCTCGACGGTCTCCTTGGCCGGCCCCTCGGAACCGCCGATCAGCTCCACCACCACATCCACGCCGGGATGGGCGGCGAGCGCCACCGGATCGTCGTACCATTCGGCCTTCGACAGATCGACGCCGCGGTCCTTGCCGCGCGAGCGGGCGCTGACCGCCACGACCTCGATGCGGCGGCCGCAGCGCTGCTCGATCAGATCGGCCTGCCGCTCCAGAAGTTTCAGAACGCCCGCGCCGACCGTGCCCAGGCCCGCGACGGCGATTTTCAGAGGGCCTGCTTTGTGGGAGTCGGACATCAGGCTTTCGCTTTCTCGGGGTCGAGGAGGGCGGCGCGCGCCGCCGGGTCCTTGCTCGCCGCCGCACCGGCGGCGTTGGAACGGAAGAACTCCTTGATGTTGCGGGTCGCCTGACGGATGCGGTGGACGTTTTCCACCAGCGCCAGACGGACGTGGCCGTCGCCGTACTCGCCGAATCCGATGCCCGGCGCCACGGCCACCTTGGCCTCCTGAAGCAGCAGCTTGGAGAATTCCAGCGAGCCGAGATGGGCGAAACGCTCCGGGATCGGCGCCCAGGCGAACATCGACGCGGCGGGGCTCGGCACCGACCAGCCGGCGGCGGCCAGCCCCTCGATCATCACGTCGCGGCGCTGGCGGTACATGGAGCGCACCTGCTCCACGCAATCCTGCGGGCCGTTCAGCGCGGCGGTCGCGGCGACCTGCACCGGGGTGAAGGCGCCGTAGTCGAGGTACGACTTGATGCGGGCCAGCGCGGTGATCAGCTTCTTGTTGCCGGTGGCGAAGCCGATGCGCCAGCCGGCCATCGAATAGGTCTTCGACATCGAGGTGAACTCGACGGCCACCTCGCGCGCCTCCGGAATCTCCAGGATGGAGGGCGGCGGCTCGCCGTCGAAGAAGACCTCGGCGTAGGCCAGATCCGACAGGATGTAGATGCCGTGCTTGCGGCAGAACTCGACGATCGGGCGGTAGAAGTCGAGCCCCACCACCTCCGCCGTCGGGTTGGACGGGTAGTTCAGCACCAGCGCCAGCGGCTTCGGCACGCTGTGGCGCACGGCGCGCTCCAGCATGATCATGAAGCTGTCGATGTCGGTGGAGGTGCCGTTCGCCTGCCCCACCGGCAGATGGCGCACCGACGCGCCGGCCAGGATGAAGCCGAAGGGATGGATCGGGTAGCTGGGGTTCGGCACCAGGATGATGTCGCCGGGGCTGGTGATCGCCTGGGCGAGGTTGGCGAGACCTTCCTTCGACCCGATGGTGACGATGCACTCCGTCTCGGGATCGACGTCCACGTTGAAGCGGCGCTTGTAATAGGCCGCATGCGCCTTGCGAAGGCCCGGGATGCCGCGGGAGTTCGAGTAGCGGTGCGTCTTGGGATCGCGCACGGCCTCGATCAGCTTATCGACGATGTGCTGGGGCGTCGGCTGGTCCGGGTTGCCCATGCCGAGGTCGATGATGTCCTCGCCGGCAGCTCGGGCTCGCGCCTTCATGGCGTTCACTTCGGCGAAGACGTAGGGCGGAAGCCGCTTGATCCGGTGGAATTCTGAATCGCTCATGGACGCTCCGAAGCCTGTCCGGCCACGCCACGAACCCATACCAGCGGACCGGGACCACTTATCTACCGCCCCGCCTCCGCAGAAGCGAGGTAAAATTCGCGTTCGGCGACATTCCTGTACGCCTTGCGGCATCCCGGACGCTTCCGACGCCCGTCAGCCTCCCTTGCGCCGCGGATCGCGGCGCTGGTGCAGCGCTTCCTCGATCTCCTCCCCGCCGGCACCGACCAGGGCGGCGGGGTCCACGGCGACCTCCAGATCCTCCAGTTTGGCCGGGTGGGAGCGCCGGTGCGCCGGCACGCGCAGCAGGGCGTAGGACAGCAGAGCCAGCAGCGCGAGGCCCGTCATGATGGCGGTCACCGCCGTGTGGGGATCGGCGAACAGCGCGGCCACCGCGGTTCCGGCCAGACCGCCGCCGATCTGCATGAAGCCGATCAGCGCCGACGCCGCCCCGGCCATGCGGGGGAAGCCGGCCAGCGCGTCGCTGGTGGCGCCGGGCATGACCAGGGCGATGCCGAAGGCCCAGACCGCGGTGGGCCCCATGACGCTCGCCACCGTGGGTTCGCCGAAGACGGGCGCCAGGGCGAAGCCCAGCCCGCCCAGCGCCACGCAGGCCAGCCCGTAGGGGATCAGCCGCATCGCGTCCAGCCGGCGCAGCAGCCGTCCCGTCACCGTCGCTCCCAGCGTGTAGGAGCCGGTCTGCAGCAGCATGGCGAAGCCGAAGACGGTCGGGCTCAGCCCAACCTGCCCGATCATCACGAAGGGCAGCAGCGCCGCCATGGTGTAGAGCCCGCCCAGCGTCAGGCCGAGCACCAGCCCCGCCCGCATGAAGCGCCGGTCGGTCAGCAGGGTGCGGTAGTTGCGCATCACCGGGCCGGGCCGGGCCGCCGAGCGGTCGCGCGTCCGGTTGGTTTCCGCCGTGCCCAGCGCGAAGACCGCCAGCACGCCGAGGCCGTAGAGCGTCATCACCACGAAGATGGCGTGCCAGCCCACCGTGCCCAGGATCACACCGCCCAGCGTCGGCGCCACCGCCGGCACCACGGCCAGCATCAACCCGATCAGGTTCAGGATGCGCGCCGATTGCTGCCCGGTGAATTGGTCGCGCACGATGGCGCGCGAGATGGCGATGCCCGCCGCCGCCCCGATCCCCTGCAAGGCCCGCCCGGCCAGCAGCCATTCGATGCTGCCGGACAGCGCCGCCACCACGCTGCCCAGCGCGTAGGCGACGAAGAAGGCCAGCGCGACCGGGCGCCGCCCATAGGCGTCCGACAGCGGCCCGCAGGCAAGCTGCGAGAAGGCGAAGCCGAAGAAATAGACGGACAGGGTCAGCTTCAGCGCCGCCGGGGTGGTCTGGAACGCCTCCACCAGCATCGGCAGGGCCGGCGTGTAGAGCGCGAGGCTGAGCGGACCCAGCGTGACGATCAGCGTGCCGATGACGGCGGTCCGCATCTCCGTCATGGCGGGCGCGGGCACGGGTACGGAGGAGCCGTGGCTCATTGGCCCGCCCCGCCGCGGTCGTCCGCGATCATGCGGTTGCGCAGGCGGGACAGCATGTCCTTGAGCTGGCTGACCTCCGCCGCCGAAAGGTCGGCCATGGCCGACTCGCGCTGCGTGCGGAACGCCTCCAGGACCCGGGCAACCAGCGGTTCGGCCTGCGGGGTCGGGCGCACGATCTTGGCGCGGCGGTCCGCCGGGTCCGGCTCGCGCACCACCAGGCCGCGCGCCTCCAGCCGGTCAAGGAAGCCGACCAGCGTCATCGGTTCCACCCACATGTGCGTCGCCAGCACGGACTGGCGCGAACCGGGGTGGCGGCAGACATAGACGAGCGCCCGCGCCTCCCCCGCCGTGAGGCCGAGCTGCGCGTCGTCCAGGGCACGGTCGAACCGCGCGCGCAGCAGCCGCGCGCAGTCGATCAGGATCATTCCGAAGGGGGATTCGTCGAGCATGCCTTATTATAAGGGTGCCTTACGAAATGCGGCAAACGCGGGCGGCGCAGGGCGGTCATGCCGCCGCGCCATGGCGGCCCGCGCACGGTTCAGGCGGCGTGAACCGATCCCGACGCGCTAAATAGTCGCAGTTTGAAAATCTGTTGCGGACCCGCCACCACAGGACGTAGTTTTTTCCACCTTGGCAGCAGCAATGGGTGCTCCGTGGTCCGCGCCACCGCGATGGGAACTGCGCATCGACCGGACGAAGACCGGCGCGTCCCTTTCCTTCAGGGAAACGCCCTCAATGCCCGAAGCACGCTCCACATAGGTATACTTACGGATTACTGCCGCCCCTCGCCTTTTGGTACAGCCCTGCCTTCAACCGGGCTTTCCGGGCGTGATGACGGGCGGCGGCGGAGCTTCCATGGGTGTCGGCAGCATCTTCTTCGCGGCCTCGCGGTCCTGGGCCAGCTGGTCCAGGTCCTGCTGGCGCTGCGCTTGCGTGCGCAGGTCGGTGGGCCGCGGCGGAACCGTGCCGAGGTTCGGGTACTCCCGGTTCTCGCCGGACATGCCGCGCACCGGCGATTCGTCGCTGGGCACGTCGCGGCCCGTCACGGCGCCCAGCAGCCCGGTGTCGAGCACGTGGTTGCTGCAGGCGGACACCCCCAGAACAACCGGCACGGACACAACCAGCACGGACAGCGCCGGACGGAACCGGCCCGCCTTGACCGCCACGCCGCGTCGGATACCCTTTTCCATTCTGCGAACCCCACATCCGAACCCATCCAGCCGCTTGAACGGTGGTGGGCGAAATGAAATCTTCATACGAGAGGTGTATGACGGACCCCGGCTCGAACGGACATAGCATAAACTGTCCGCGATGCCAGGACCGGACCGCACTCCGACCGAACAGACTTCCGGCAGGCATTGTATAAACCTCGCAACGTCCCTCCTGAAGCCTAAAACTCGCCTAAAGAAGAAGGACCGCACCAATGGCCGAAAACCAGGCCCCTGACGTCAAGCTTCCCGACCCGGTCGAGATGTCGCGGGCGATGACCCGCATCGCCGAGCAGAGCCAGCGGCTGGTCACCGAATTCCTGTCCCGTCAGGCTTCGGACGGCGTCGGCGCGAAGAACCCCGACCCGATGGGCGTCGGCCACGCGTTCCTGGAAATGACCACGCGCATGATGGCCGACCCGGCCAAGCTGATGAAGGCGCAGATGACGCTGTGGCAGGACTACCTGACCCTGTGGCAGCGCACCACCCAGCGCTTCTTCGGCCAGGAGGCCCAGCCGGTCATCGCCCCGGCCAAGGACGACCGCCGCTTCAAGGATTCGGCCTGGGACGAGAACACCCTGTTCGACTTCATCAAGCAGTCCTACCTGCTGTCGGCCCGGTGGATGCAGTCCACGGTCAACGAGGTGGACGGGCTGGACGACCACACGGCCAAGAAGGTGGACTTCTACACCCGCCAGTTCGTGGACGCGATGGCCCCCTCCAACTTCGTCATGACGAACCCGGAGGTGCTGCGCACGACCATCGAGACCGGCGGCGAGAACCTCGTGAAGGGCCTTGAGCATCTGCTGAAGGACCTGGAGCGCGGCAAGGGCGAGCTGCGCATCTCCATGACCGACTACGACGCCTTCCAGGTCGGCAAGAACATCGCCGTCACCCCGGGCAAGGTCGTCTTCCAGACCGATCTGATGCAGCTCATCCAGTACACCCCCACCACGCCGGAGGTGAACAAGCGGCCGCTGATGATCGTGCCGCCCTGGATCAACAAGTACTACATCCTGGATCTGCGCGAGAAGAACAGCTTCATCAAGTGGGCGGTGGACCAGGGCCATACGGTCTTCGTGCTGTCCTGGGTCAACCCGGACGAGAAGCTGGCCCAGAAGGGCTTCGAAGACTACATGTTCGAAGGCCCGCTGGCGGCGCTGGACGCCATCGCGAAGATCACCGGCGAGAAGGACGTGAACGCCATCGGCTATTGCCTGGGCGGCACGCTGCTGGCCTCCACGCTGGCCTATATGGCGGCCAAGAAGGACGACCGCATCAAGTCGGCCACCTTCTTCACCACCATGCTGGACTTCACCGAAGCCGGCGAGCTGTCGGTCTTCATCGACGAGGAACAGCTCACCTTCATCGAGAACCAGATGGCCGAGCAGGGCTATCTCGACGGCTCGAAGATGGCGACCACCTTCAACATGCTGCGCGCCAACGACCTGATCTGGTCGTTCGTGGTGAACAACTATCTGCTCGGCAAGGACCCCTTCCCGTTCGACCTGCTGTACTGGAACAGCGATTCGACCCGCATGCCGGCGGCGATGCACAGCTTCTACCTGCGCAACATGTACCAGAAGAACCTTCTGGCGCAGCCGGGTGCGGTGTCGATCGGCGGCGTGCCGATCGACCTGCGCACGGTGAAGACCCCGTCCTTCTTCCTGTCGGCCCGCGAGGACCACATCGCCCCGTGGAAGTCCACCTACATGGGCGCCAACCTCTTCTCCGGCCCGGTGAAGTTCGTTCTGGCGGCGTCGGGCCACATCGCCGGCGTGGTGAACCCGCCCGCCGCCGGGAAATACTGCTACTGGACCAACGCCAAGCTGCCGAAGACCTCGGACGACTGGCTGAAGTCGTCGGAGCAGACCCCCGGCTCCTGGTGGCCGGAGTGGAACAAGTGGGTCTCCACCTTCTCCGAAGGCAAGGTCCCGGCCCGCGATCCGGAAAAGGGCGGCCTGCCGGCCCTGGAGGACGCGCCCGGCTCCTACGCCAAGGTCCGCATCGTCTGAGGATGCGCCGGGGAGCGGTCCGCCGCTCCCCGGATGCCCGTTCCTCTCGGGGAGCGGCCCATAAGAAAAGGCCCCGGACCATGGTCCGGGGCCTTTTCCTTATCCGGCGAGAGCCCCGGAGCAGGTCCGGGGCTCGTGTCCCAAAAGGGAACCCGGCGCCTTACGACGACGGGGCGTTCGCACCGCGCGGCAGGATCTGCGCACGGCGGTTCGACGGCTCGCGGACGTTCGGGCCGGTCTGCACCAGGAGCTGGCTCTCGCCCTTGCCCTCGGTGGTGATGGCGCCGGCGGCGATGCCCTTGGAGACCAGGGCCTGCTTCACCGCCTCGGCGCGGCGGATCGACAGACGCTGGTTGTAGGCCGGCGAACCCGAGGTGTCGGTGTGGCCGACGACATGGACGCGGGCGTTGGCGCCCTTGCCGATGGCGGCGGCGGCGTCGCCGATCACGCGGTCGGCGGCCGGGGTCACGTTGGCCTTATCCCAGTCGAAGAACACCAGGTATTCGGTCTGGGCGCGGGCGGCCGGGGCCGGGGCAACCGCCGGAGCGGCGGCCGGCGGGCACTTGAAGCTGCCCTGGTGGATGGCGTAGCCGCCATCAGCCGTGCGGACCGGGGTGTTGTTCCAGCCGATGACCGGGTTGCACCACTCGGCGGTGTCGGCGCTCTGGGCCTGAGCCCCGGCGGTCATGCCGAAAGCGACGATGGCGGCCGGCACGACGGCCATGGTTGCGCGGAAGAAGCTGTTCATTTCTCCACTCCCTTAGAGACACTCTCCCTACCGCTTGGCTCGCGGAGGACGAATCGCACAAACGATAGGACATATCGCGTGCATGAAACGTGACAAAACGCGAAACATGTGGGGTTTGTCTACGTTCAAACATACCCTCCGGAAGTCCTACACGTTTCGTGCCGGTGTCACTGTTGCCAGTATGCCACAGTGCTGCGACGCACTAAAGAGGTATTAGCCCTCTCTGTAGATTTGGGCAAGCCGCACGTAATTCCGGACGTTTACCGGGAAGAAAGAAAGGTCCTTTTCCGTTAGTGCACGCACGGGTCTTGCGGGACTTCCGGCCCAAAGTTGCCCCGAGGTCACACGCTTGCCGGGGGTCACCAGAGCCCCCGCGGCCACCATGGCCCCCGACTCGACATGGGCGCCGTCCATGACGCAGGCCTGCATGCCGATGAAGCAGCCGCTGTCCAGCGTGCAGGCGTGCAGCAGGGCCATATGGCCGATCGACACGTCGTCGCCGATGTAGGTCCCCTGCCCCGCCGAGGCGACATGGACGACCGTCCCGTCCTGGATGTTGGTGCGGGCGCCGATGCGGATCTCGTTCACGTCGCCGCGGATGGTGCAGCCGAACCAGACGCTGCTGTCCGGCCCGATCACCACGTCGCCGATGACCGAGGCCGTGGGCGCCACGTAGACGCTCGGGTCGATCGTCGGAAGCATGCCCTGGAAGGGCAGGATCAGGCCGGACATGAAATGGTTCCTCCTTTCCGCTTACGGGAACAGCGGGGCCTGCTCCAGCCCCGTGGTCTCGCCCAGGCCGAACATGACGTTCATGTTCTGGATGGCCTGGCCCGAGGCGCCCTTCACCAGATTGTCGATGACCGACACGATGATGGCGCCGCGCGGGGTGCGGTCGGGGAAGACGCCGATCAGCGCCTGGTTGGAGGCGCGGACGTGGCGGGTGGCCGGGGCGATGCCCGCCGCCGTGACGTTCACGAAGGGCTCCGATTCGTAGCGCTTGGTCAGCGTCGCGCGCAGGTCGTCGGCGGTGACGCCATCGGCCATGCGGATGTAGATCGTCGCCATCATGCCGCGGTTCATCGGGACGAGGTGCGGCGTGAAGCTGACCGTCACCGGGCGCCCGGCGGCCAGCCGCAGCTCCTGCTCGATCTCCGGCATGTGGCGGTGGTAACCGACGCCGTAGGCGTTGAAGCCCTCCGACACCTCGGTGAAGAGGTTCTGCTGCTTGGCGTCGCGCCCGGCGCCCGACACGCCCGACTTGGCGTCGATCACGATCCAGCCCGGCTCGATCAGCTCGTCCATCAGCAGCGGCAGCAGCGGCAGCAGCGAGCAGGTGGGGTAGCAGCCGGGGTTGGCGACCACGCGCGCCTTGCGCACGCCCTGCCGGTTGAACTCGGTCAGGCCGTAGGCGACCTCCTTCTGAAGCTCCACGGCGCGGTGCTCATGCCCGTACCAGGTGGCGTATTCGGCGGGGTCGGTCAGGCGGAAGTCGGCGGACAGGTCCACCACCTTGATGTGGCGCGGCAGGCCGGCGATGACCTCCTGCGTGGTGCCGTGCGGCAGGGCGCAGAACACGGCGTCCAGCTTGTCCCAGGCGACCTCCTCGATCTTCACGAGGCCGGGCAGGTTGAACTGGCCCAGATGCGGGAACACCTCCGCCATGGGCTTTCCCGCCTGTCGCTCCGCCGTCAGCGCGCAGATCTCCACGCCGGGATGGCGCAGAAGCATGCGCACCAGCTCGGCGCCGGTGTAACCGGAGGCACCGAGGATGCCGACGCGGATCGGGGAAGTGCTGTTGGCCATGGACGCTGTTCCTTTTGACGCACGGGATTGGGCACGGAACGCCGAAGACGTTCGAAACAGAACTGAAACAAGAAAGGGGCGCCCCGTCGGGACGCCCCTCGCTTGTACAGTATAAACGCGGGTCCGCGGTAGGCTTTAGCGCTTCGAGAACTGGAAGCTGCGGCGGGCCTTGGCCTTGCCGTACTTCTTACGCTCGACGACGCGGGCGTCGCGGGTCAGGAAGCCGGCGGCCTTCAGCGGCGGACGGAGCGCCGGCTCGAAGTAGGTCAGGGCCTTGGAGATGCCGTGACGGACCGCACCGGCTTGGCCGGACAGACCGCCGCCGGTCACCGTGACCATCACGTCGAACTGGTCGGCGCGGTCGGTGATGCCGAACGGCTGGGCGATCATCATGCGCAGCACGGGACGGGCGAAGTAGACTTCCTGGTCGCGGCCGTTGATGACGATCTTGCCGGAGCCCGGCTTGATCCACACGCGGGCGACGGCGTCCTTGCGCTTGCCGGTGGCGTAGGCGCGGCCCTGGGCGTCCAGCTTCGGAGCGATGTCCTCGGCGGAAGCGGCGGCCGGGGCGGCGGCGATGTCCTTCAGGCCGGAAAGGGTGGTGGTAACCTGAGCCATTGGATTACGCGCTCCGCTTATTCTTCGGGTTCATGGCCGCAACGTCGATCGCGACCGGCTGCTGCGCCTCGTGCGGGTGGGCAGCGCCCTTGTAGACCTTCAGGTGGGTCATCACCTTGCGGCCGAGCGGACCGCGCGGAACCATGCGCTCCACGGCCTTCTCGATCACGCGCTCCGGGTACTTGCCGTCCAGGATCTGGCCCTTGGAACGGCCCTTGATGCCGCCCGGGTAACCGGTGTGCCAGTAGAAGATGTCGTCCTGGCGCTTGTTGCCGGTCAGCTTCACCTTCTCCGCGTTGATCACGACGACATGGTCGCCGCAATCCATGTGCGGGGTGTAGGTCGGCTTGTTCTTGCCGCGCAGGATGTTCGCCAGGATGCTGGCAAGCCGGCCGAGAACGAGGCCGTCGGCATCGACGACGTACCACTTCTTCTCGATGTCGGTCGGCTTCAGATTGAAGGTCTTCATCGCCACACTCGTTGACTAAACGTGGATCGGCGGGCCACCGAAACTGGACGTTCAATCCCCGGGGCGCCGAAGCGGCCGGTTTTGTACGTATTGCACGGGCCGCTGTCAACGGAAAAATATCCGTTTGAAATCAGCGCTTTACCGGGGCGGTATCATTTTACCGCGACAGCAAAGCCATTGATATCATTGACGTTTTTATTCCGCATCCGGGGAATGGTATCCGGATACCGCGAGCGTCACCGGCTCGTGCGGCGGAATCGAGTAGGTGCCGGTGGCGTGGGCCACGGGTTCCGGATCGCCCTCGGAGAACAGCAGGACCTCGCCATAGGCCAGCCGCTTGCCCATCTTCAGGATGCGGCAGTCGGCGGTGATGGCGACCGGCGCCGGGCGGCGCAGGAAGTTGATGGTCATGCTGGTGGTCACCGCCAGTTCCACCCGCCCGATCAGGCTGAGCACCGCGGCGTAGAGCGCCACGTCGGCCAGCCCGAACATGGCCGGGCCGGTCACCGTTCCGCCGGGCCGGACGAAGCTGTCGTTGTAGGGCAGCTTCATGCGCACGGTGCCGGCGCCGAGCTGTTCGATGGTGATTCCGTAATTGCCGACCAGCGGCACGCCCTCGCGGATCAGGGCCTCCAGTTCATCGACGGACACGGCTGGCGCGCTCATTCCCTCACCCATGGCTTTTCTTGTGGAGCGCCATCATGGCGGACATCGCCCGCCCCGCCAAGCGCGTCGGACCGTCTCGATTTCACACAATCCATAAACACGCACCCCTCATAAATCTACAAATTCTATCAACAAAAAGGTTGAGTTGCCCTTCGCGACGGCGTTAGATGGCCGGACCACACGCCCGGTTCCGTGGCGGGGGCGGTCGGGGTACTGTTCCCGCCAACGATCAAGACATCCGGGAGGATTGGACAGCGATGAACGACACCCCGCCCACCACCGGCGACCGCGCGCCGCTGGTTCTCCGCCAGGACCGCGACGGGGTCGCGACCCTGACACTGAACCGCCCGCAGGCGCGCAACGCCCTGTCCGTCGGGCTGATGAGCGCTCTTCAGGCGGAGTTGGACGCCATCCACCAGGACCCGTCGGTCCGCGTCGTGATTCTGGCCGGGGCCGGTCCGGCCTTCTGCGCCGGGCACGACCTGAAGGAGATGCGCGCCGACCCCCGACGCGAGGCGTACGAGGCGCTGTTCGTCCAGTGCTCCAAACTGATGCTGACGGTCAGCCGGATCCGCCAGCCGGTGATCGCCAAGGTCCATGGGATCGCCACGGCGGCGGGCTGCCAACTCGTCGCCACCTGCGACCTCGCCTATTGCGCCGACGATTCGCGCTTCGCCACGCCGGGCGTGAACATCGGCCTGTTCTGCTCCACCCCCATGGTGGCCCTGAGCCGCGCCGTGGGGCGCAAGGCGGCCATGGAGATGCTGCTGCTGGGCGACCTGATCGGTGCCGGGGAGGCCGAGCGCATCGGCCTCGTCAACCGCGCGGTGCCGGCGGACCGGCTCGACGCCACCGTGGAGGAGGCCGCCGGCAAGATCGCCGCGAAGTCGCCGCTGACGCTGGCCATCGGCAAGGAAGCCTTCCACCGCCAGATCGATCTGGACGTGGAGGAGGCTTACGCCTACGCCGCCCGCGTGATGACCGAGAACATGCTGGCCCGCGACGCCGCGGAGGGCATCGACGCCTTCCTGCAGAAGCGTACGCCGGTGTGGTGCGGCCAATGAGCGGCGCCGGCACGCACGACGACTACAGCGACGGCTTCATCCGCGGCGTTCTGGACCGGGTGAGGACCATCGCCCTGGTCGGCGCGTCGAACGACCCGGTGAAGGCCAGCTTCATCGTGCTGAAATACCTGCGCGACAAGGGCTACCGCGTCATCCCCGTGAACCCGAAGCTGGCCGGGCAGACCATCCTGGGCGAGCCGGTGTATGCCAGCCTGGGCGACCTGCCGGAGCCGCCGGACATGGTGGACGTCTTCCGCAACGCCACCGCCGCCGCGGGCGTGACGGAGGAGGCCATCGCCGTCGGCGCCAAGGTGGTGTGGATGCAGTTGGGCGTCCGCAACGACGCGGCGGCGGCGCGGGCCGAGGCGGCGGGGCTGACCGTGGTCATGAACCGCTGCCCGAAGATCGAGCTTCAGCGCCTGCTCCACGAGATCGGGCGCATCGGCGTCAACTCCAACATCCTGACGTCCAAGAAGGCCGCACCGGCCAAAACCTTCAAGAAACTGATGTAGGAAACAGAGGAAGCCATCATGAGCGAGCAGAAGTCCTTCGGTTTCGAGACCCGCGCCATCCACGCGGGCGCCGCCCCCGATCCCGCCACCGGCGCGCGCCAGACGCCGATCTACCAGACGACCAGCTTCGTCTTCGACGACGTGGACGACGCGGCCTCGCTGTTCAACCTCCAGAAGGTCGGCTTCATCTACTCCCGCCTGACCAACCCCACCGTCGCGGTGTTGGAGGAGCGGCTCGCCAACCTGGAAGGCGGCGCCGGGGCCACGGCCACCTCCTCCGGCCACGCGGCGCAGCTCCTCGCCCTGTTCCCGCTGCTGTCGCCGGGCGACGAGATCGTCGCCTCGCGCAAGCTCTACGGCGGCACGCTGAACCAGTTCGGCATCAGCTTCCCGCGCGCCTTCGGCTGGAAGTCCGTCTTCGTGGACACCGACCAGCCGGAGAACGTCCGCGCCGCCATCACCGAGAAGACCAAGGCCATCTTCGTGGAGAGCCTCGCCAACCCCGGCGGCGTGGTCACCGACCTGGAGGCCATCGCCAAGATCGCCGACGAGGCCGGCATCCCGCTGATCGTGGACAACACGCTGGCGACCCCGTACCTGATCAACCCGATCCAGTGGGGCGCCACGCTGGTCGTGCACTCCACCACGAAGTTCCTGTCGGGCAACGGCACCTCGGTCGGCGGCGTGGTCATCGACAGCGGCACCTTCGACTGGGGCAAGGACGGCAAGTTCCCCGCCCTGTCGGAGCCGGACGCCGGCTATCACGGGCTGAAGTTCCAGGAAACCTTCGGTCATCTCGCCTTCACCATCCACGGCCACGCCGTCGGCCTGCGCGACCTGGGGCCGAGCCAGGCGCCGCTGAACGCCTTCCTGACGTTGAACGGCATCGAGACGCTGCCGCTGCGCATGCAGCGCCACAGCGACAGCGCCCTGAAGGTCGCGCAGTTCCTGGAGAGCCACCCGGCGGTGAGCTGGGTCAGCTACGCCGGGCTGGAGTCGTCCAAGTACAACGGACTTGCCAGGAAATACCTGCCCAAGGGCGCCGGCGCCGTGCTGACCTTCGGCGTGAAGGGCGGCTTCGACGCGGGCGTGAAGGTGGTGGAGAAGGTCCAGCTCCTCAGCCACCTTGCCAACATCGGCGACAGCCGGTCGCTGATTATCCACCCCTCCTCGACCACGCACCGCCAGCTTTCGCCGGAAGCCCAGGCGCAGGCCGGCGCCGGCCCGGACGTCGTCCGCCTGTCCATCGGTCTGGAGAGCGTGGAGGACATCATCGCCGACCTCGATCAGGCGCTGACTGCCGCCTAATTCAGGGCCGCCTGATTCAGGGCCGCCTGATTCAGGGCCGCCTGATGTGCACGCATCGCCCCCGCCCGCCACGGTTCATGCCCGGCGGGCGGGGGCGATACCCCACAAGGCGTAGCGGCGGCGATGACGGCTGAACGGCGGCCGTTCCGTTGACCTTTCCCCTCCCTCCCCCGGACCCTGGCGTGAACAGGGGGAGCGGGGCATGGGCGGAAAGCTCAAGGCGGGAGTCGCGGCGGCAGCGCTGCTTGGGCTGGGCGGCTGCGCGGGCATGCCCATCGGGATGACCGCCGCGTCCTTCGCCCTGGACGGCCTTCTCTATGTCGGGACCAGCAAGAGCAGCACCGACCACATGCTGTCGGCGGTGCTCCAGCAGGACTGCGCGACCTTCCGCATCCTGACCGAAGGGTCCTTCTGCAAACCGGTGATCGTTCCGGTGATCCGGACCGCCGAGACCGCACCGGCCCCCGTGCCGGAGCCGCCACCGCCGGCAACACCGGCGCCACCCGCGCCATTGCCGCTTCCCGTGACCGCGGAGGTGGAGATCGCCGCCATACCGCCGGTTCCGCAACCCGCCGGGCGGCGCTTCCTCGTGGTGGCGGGCAGCTTCGCGAAGCGCGGGCAGGCCGAGGCCCGGCGCGACCGCCTGGGCCATCCGGAAGCCGACATCGTGACGGCGGACGTGCGGGGCCGCCGCATCCACCGCGTCGTCCTGCCGCCGGAGGACCGCTCCGGCGCCCTGCGCCGCTTGGCGGAGATCCGCGCCGCCGGGGTGGGCGATGCGTGGCTTCTGCCGTGGAACGGGCGGGCGACGGTTGTGGCCGACCTGCCCGACGAGGCTTTTTACGCCGGGCTTCCGGACCGGATGTGACGCCTCACTCCGCCGCCGGCACCGGGGCGGCGGCGGGCTTGGCCGGAACGTCGCGGTCGCGCGGCAGCAGCAGCGCCGCCGCGAAAGCGACCAGAGCCAGAACCGACAGCGTGACGTAGAGCATCACGAACTCGTTCGTCCGCTCATAGACCAGGGCGACGAGCTGAACGGCCAGCGGACCGGCACCGAAGGACAGGATGAACTTGGCGCCGTAGGCCAGCCCGCGGTGCTTTTCCGGCGTGTAGCGGGCGAGCAGCAGGTTCTCCGCCGGGATCTGCACCTGGGAAGCGACCACCACCAGCGCCGCCGCGCCGACCAGCGGCAGGTCGGCCAGCACCGCCACCGCCGCCATCATCGGCACCTGGACCAGCAGGCACAGCGTGTAGATGCGCTTCAGCGGGTACTTGTCCGCCAGATGCCCGCCGATGAGCTGCGGCAGGGCGGCGAACAGATAGACCGCCGTCACCACGCCGCCCACCCCCAGCGTGCTGCCGCCGAGAAGGTCACCCAGCCGCGCCTCGAACAGCTTGGGCAGCACCACCTGCATGGCGTTGAACATCAGCCCGGCGCAGACCATCGTCACCGACAGCACGACGAAGGCACGGATGACCTCGCCGCGCGACGCCTTCGGGATCGGCTTCACGTCGCCCTTGCGGTCCTCCACCTTGCCCAGCGCGATCAGCAGGGCCAGCACGACGCCCAGCCCCAGGCAGATCGCCCCCGGAATCAGGAAGGCGGAGCGCCAGCCCATCCACTCCGTCAGGCCGCCGGCCACCACCGCCGCCGAGGCGATGCCGATGGTCCCGAAGATGCCCTGGTAGCCCAGCGCCTTGCCGCGGTTGGTGGCGTTCTTGACCATCCAGGCCATGCCCACCGGGTGGTAGATGGACGAGCCAAGCCCAAGCACCGCCAGCGCCCACAACAGCGCCTCCGGACCGTCGGCCAAGCCACAGGCGATGGTTCCCGCACCGGTCAGCAGGAAGAAGACCGCCATCATCCGGCATTCGCTCCAGCGGTCGCCCAGCCAGCCGGCCAGCGGCGCGCCGACGCCGATCATCAGCGCCCCGAGGGTCCACAGCCGGATCAGCTCGTCGTAGGGCAGGTTCCATTCCCGCTCCAGCGCCAGCACGACCGTCAGGAACAGGGCGGAGACGATGTGCATCAGCGCGTGGCCGACCCACGAGAAGCCGATCGACAGACGCGCCGATGTATCGGTCATGGAACCTCTCCGCACCCGGATGATTTGCGATTGAAAATGTCCGAGGTGAAACTGGCACGCGGGTCCGGACCGGTCCAATGCAGCACGGGCATGGCGGGCATGCGGGCGCGGCCAGACGGTGAAGCGGTCTGGCGGTGAAGCGGTCAGGCGGTGAAGCGGTCAGGCGGTGAAGCGGTCAGGCGGTCTCGTCGCGCAGCCAGTCCAGATAGGCCGGGTTGCCCCGCCCCACCTTCAGCTCGACCACGCAGGGCACCTCGTAGCTGTGCAGCTCCCGCACCCGCGCGGCCAGCCGGTCGAACAGCTCCGCCCGCGTCTTGGCGATCACGACCGTCTCGGTGGCCTCCTCCATGGCGCCCTGCCAGCGGTAGATGGAGGTCATGCCGTCCAGAAGGTTGGCGCAGGCGGCCAGCCGTTCCCCGACCAGCGCGCGGCCGATGCGCAGCGCCTCGTCCCGCGACCCGGCGGTGATGTAGGCGAAGACGAATTCCATGGCCGAACCCTTTCGATGTAGGATGCCCGAACATTGCCACAGGCCGCAGGGCCGCAACATTCCCGCCATAACATCTCCGAGGCGCCCATGGCCGCACCCCGCCGCACCACGTCCCGACGCCGGCCCACCGAGGCCCAGGCGGCGTGGCTGCGTCACGGCCTGGACCAGCCCGGCGGCAAGCTGCCCCTGTTCGACGGCGACGGCCAGCGCGTGAAGCGGCAGACCATCGAAAGCTGCCTGAAATCCGGCTGGGCGGAGCGCTGGTTCGACAACCCGCTGAAGCCCGACTGGCTGGTCTGCCGCCTGACCGACACGGGGCGCGCCGCGCTTGCCGCCAGGGAACTTGCGCAGGCCGGGTGAGGGTTTCGGAGGCTTTCCGTTGCCCCCTCAGGCAGGCACAGCCTTCAACTGCTGGTCCACCGCCGCCGCCAGTTCCCGCGGGGTGACCGGTTTGTGAATCACCGTCAGCCCGTGGGCGGTGGCGTCGAGCAGGCAGTCCGGCCCGGTCTCCCCGGTCAGGATCACGCCGGGCACACCGGTCCCGTACCGCTCGCGCACGCGCAGGATCACCTCGGTTCCGATCCGCCCCTCGCGCAGGCGGTAATCGGCGATCACGATGTCGGGGACGCGGGTCTGGGCGGACAGCCGTTCCATCGCCTGATCGGCGCTCCCCGCCGCCAGCACGGCATAGCCCCATTCCGTCAGGATCATCTGAAGCCCCATCAGCACGATGGCGTCGTCGTCCACCAGAACGGCGAAACGGCCCTGCCCCTGCCCCGGCGCCCCGGCCCCGGTCCCGGCGGGAGCCACCACCGCCGTCTCGCCCATCGGGACGACCACCCGGAAGGCCGAGCCCCGCCCCACCGCCGACCGCACCTCCACCGGATGGTCGAGCAGCCGCGACAGGCGCCGCACGATGGCAAGGCCGAGGCCGAGCCCCTGGTTGCGGTCGCGCTCCGGGTTGCCGACCTGATGGAACTCCTCGAAGATGCGCTCCAGATGGTCGTCCGGAATGCCGACCCCGGTGTCCTGGACGACGATCGACAGGAACCGCCCGTCCGTCCGGCACTGCACCCGCACCAGCCCGCTTTCGGTGTAGCGGATGGCGTTCTCCACCAGATTGCGCAGCAGCCGGCCAAGCAGCGTGCGGTCGCTGCGCACCCGCCCGGCGCGGACCTCCACCTGCCAGCCGATGCCCTTGCCGGCGGCGACCGGGGCGTAGGCGGCGCGGATCGGGTCCAGCACCTCCGCCACGTCGAAATCCTCCAGGACCGGCGTCACCACCCCGGCGTCCAGGCGCGACACGTCCAGCAGACTGTCCAGAAGCCCCTTCAGCGCATCCAGCCCCTGCTCCAGATGGCTCAGGATCTTGGCCCCCGCGTCGTCGCCGACATGGGCCGACAGGGCGGCGGCGAAGAAGAACAGCGATTGGAGCGGCTGGCGCAGGTCGTGGCTGGCCGCGGCCAGGAATTTCGACTTGGCGAGGTTGGCGCGCTCCGCATCGTCGCGGGCGGAGCGCAACTCGGCCTCCATCGCCTTGCGTTCGGTGATGTCCTCGGCAACGGTGATGCGGTAGGCCGGCTCCGCCCCGGTGATCCGGGCGAGCGAGGAGGTCACCCGCACCCACACCGTTCCACCGTCCTTGCGGCGGTAGCGCTTCTCCATGGCGTAGCTGGACAGATCGCCGGCCAGCAGACAGTCGATCAGCTCCTCCTCCGCCGGCAGGTCCGCCGGTTCGGTGATGTCGCGGTAGGTCAGCTCCAGCAGCTCGTCCCGCGGATAACCGACGATGTCGGAGAGCTTGGCGTTGACGTCCAGTATCCGCCCGTCCAGCGCCACCCGCTCGATGCCCACCGCGGCCAGTTCGAAGATGGAGCGGAACCGCTCCTCGCTCTGGCGGCGCGCCGCTTCGGCCCGGCGCAGGTCGGTTATCTCCATGACGACGGCGCCGACCGCGACGACCTCCGCCCCCTCGTGCACGGGGAACAGGGCGTTCAGCCAATGGCGCGTCACGCCGAATTCCCTGGGCGTCTCACCCACCACCTCGCGGTAGGGGATCGGCTCGCCGGTTTCGAACACCTGGTCGATCATCGGCTCGACGCTGGCCCCGACCGCGGGGAGAAGGTCCCCCAGCTTGCGGCCCATATGCTCCTCGGCCAGCATGCCGTTGCCGTCGGCCAACCGCTCGTTGATGCGGATGTAGCGGCGCTGGCGGTCGAAGAAGGCGAAGCCGACCGGCGCGTTCTGCAGAAGGCTGTTCAGTTGGGCGAGCAGAGCGCTCTTCTCCCGGTTGGCGGAGGTCAGCGCCGCCTCCCCCCACTTGCGGGCGGTGATGTCCTGGAAGAAGACCGCCAGCCCGTCCGGCGACGGGAAGGCCCGCACCGCGTACCAGGATTCGAAGGGCGGGTAATACTCCTCGAACTCGACCGGCGTCTGGTCGCGCAGGGCGCGGCGGTAATGCTCCCCGAACCCGCTGCCGGCGGCTTCCGGATAGACATCCCACAGCCCCTGGCCGGTCAGGTCGCGCCCCCCGGCGACCAGCGTCCGGGCGCGCTCGTTCATGAAGGTGATGCGCCAGTCGCGGTCGATCTCGAACACGCCGTCGGTGGTGCTGCCCAGCACGGCGGCCATCTTGTGGGCCAGCGCGTTGGCCTGTTCCCGGATCTGCTGCTGGCGGGCCAGTTCCCCGGCCATGCTGTCGAAGGCGCGGGCCAGCGTGCCCAGTTCGGAGGACTGGTCCGCCACGCCGCTGCGCGCCGTCAGGTCGCCGCCCTTCCAGCGCTCCGCCGTCTCCACCAGCGCCGCCACGGGCCGCCGCAGGAACCGGTTGGCGCCCCACCAGACGGTGAGCAGCGTCAGGGCCAGCACCGTGACGATGCCCGTCATCGCCTGCACCATCGCCCCGCGGATCGGTCCCAGCACCTCGCGCTTGTCCAGGCAGACCAGCACCCCGATGCCATCCGCCGCCGGCCCGGCCGGCCGATAGGCGACGATGCGGGGCTGCCCGTCCAGCCCGGCCATCTCGGTCACGCCGGGCGTGTCGCGGGACAGAAGCCCGAGAAAGGACAGGGGAACCGCGCCGCCCACCTGATCCGTCAGGGGGGGCACCTGGGCGATCACCCGGTTGCCGCGATCCACCAGCATGATCCGCGCGTTGTCGGACAGCGGCCGTTTGGACAGGAAATCGGCGATCCAGGAAATGTCGGTCATCGCCGTCACCACGCCTGCGGCCCTGCCCTCCCCGTCCCGGAAAGCCTGGGCGACGGGCAAGGCCGGGCGTCCGTCCGTGCGCCGGACGACATGCTCCCCCAGCGTCATCCGCCCGCTGTCCAGCGCGTCGCGGAAATAGCCGCGGTCGGCGATGGACATGCCGATGGCCGCGCGGTTGGTGGCGCAGCGCACCACGCCGTCGAGCCCGGTGACCGAGACGCCGAGATAGCCGGGGTAGGAGGTGCGCAGATCGTCCATCAGAGCCTGGCAGGCCGGAGAGTCCGGAGCGCGCACCGGGTCCGCCCGCACCAGCGTGCTCAGCACCTGCCGCAGCCCGTCGACCATGCGGTGCTGCTCCGCCTCGAACAGGGCGGCGAGGTGCAGGGCGTCCCGGCCCACCTCCGCCTCCCGGGCGGCGCGCAGCGCCAGCTCGTTCTTCACTTCGATGACCGCCGCCGGGACCATCGCCAGGAAGACCAGCAGCAACAGGCGGTGAAGAAGACTCATGCAGGACGGCTTTCGAAGGATGGGGCCGGGTGACGGTGCGGAGAGGCCGGGCGCCCCGGTCAGCGGTTGCGGGTCGCCTTCCACAGGCCGGACCGTTCGGCCCCGGCGGCGATGCGGCGGTCGGCGATCTCCGTTTCGTCCACCTCGGCGATCCCGGCGTGCTTCAGGGCGCGCAGAAGGACGCTGCGGACGGTCGTGCCCTCCTCCTCGGCGCGGCGGCGGACGGCGCGCTTGACGCTCTGCGGCACCATGGCGGCAAGCTGCACGTCAGGCTCGCGCCGGGCAGACTCGCCCCGGGCAGACTCACGCCGGCCAGACTCACAGCGTGCGGGCTCGCGCCGTACGGGCTGGGCCGCGGTGGCGCCGGACGGAACGGTGTTGGCGGGTCGGAAGGGGTCGTCGCGCATCGGTCCTGCCGTACATGGTTCGAACGTCCGAAACCTTCCATGTTATGGTTAATTTCGTGTTAACCATGAAACCGCCAGCGGAGTCCGGTGGATCATGATACACCGGAATTGTGGTTGACCTGTACAATCCCGCACCGAACAGTGGCCGACCGGGCCTTCCGGACCCCCAGCGCCGGATCATCGCCCCCCTCGTACGGCCAGAGCAGAGGAGCGACGACGTTGTCAGCACGCCCTTCGAAACGCCGCATCGCCATCATCGGGGCCGGCTTCACCGGCAGCGTCCTCGCCGCGCATCTGCTGCGCCACGTCGACGAGCCGACCAGCCTGCACCTGATCGAACGCACGCCGAGCGTGGGCGCCGGGCTTGCCTATTCCACGCCCAACGCCGCGCATCTGCTGAACGTGCGCGCCTACAACATGAGCGCCTACCCCGACGACCCGCGGCACTTCCTCCGCTGGCTGTGGGCGCAGGACGACGGGGCGGGCGCGGTGCCGCCCAGCGGCCACGCCTTCGTGTCCCGGGCACGCTACGGCGCCTACATCCAGGACGTGCTGCGGGAGGCGGTGGCCGCCGCCCCGCGCCACGTCTCGCTCACCGTGTCGCAGGCGGAGGCGGTGGACCTCGCGTCGGACGCGCGGGGCACCCGGCTGCGGCTGGGCAACGGGACCAGCCTGTCGGTGGACACGGCGGTGCTGTGCGTCGGCAACTTCGCCCCCTCGCCGCCGCCGGTCCCGGCGCCGGAGGTGTACGCCTCCAGCCGCTACGTGGCCTCGCCCTGGGACTGGCCGGCGCTGGCCACCATCGCCCCGGATGCGCCGGTGCTGATCCTCGGGACGGGCCTCACCATGGTGGACACCGTCCTGTCGCTGGAGAACCAAGGGCACCGCGGCCCCGTCCTCGCCCTGTCGCGCCGCGGCCTGCTGCCGCAGACGCACGAGGAGACACGGCCCTTCAAGAGCTTCGTCCATCCGCAGGTGATGCCGCGCACCGTCCTGGACGTGATGATCGCCCTGAAGGCCGACCTGCGCCGCGCGCGGGAGACCGGATTCGACTGGAGGTCGGCCTTCGACGCGCTGCGCCCCTACCACCACCTGATCTGGAGCCATCTGCCGCCGGAGGAGCGGCGGCGCTTCCTGCGCCACGTCCGCCCCTATTGGGAGGTCCACCGCCACCGCATGGCGCCGGAGGTGGCCGCCCGCATCGCCGCGCTCCGCGCGAACGGACGGCTGGCCATCCGCGCCGGGCGCCTGCAGTCGCTGCGGCTGCGCCCGGACGGGGTGGAGGCGGCCGTCCGTGCCCGCGGGGCGGAGGGGACCGTGTGGACCCGGACGGTGGGGGCCATCGTCAACGCCACCGGCACCGAATGCGATTTCAGCCGGATCGGCCATCCGCTGGTCAAGGCGTTGCTGACGCGCGGTCTGGCCCGCCCCGACCCGCTGCGGCTGGGGCTGGACGTCACGCTGGACGGCGCCCTGATCGGCGAGGACGGGCAGGCGTCGGACCGGCTGTTCGCGCTCGGTCCGGTCAGCCGCCCGCCCTTCTGGGAAATGACCGCGGTGCCCGAGCTGCGCAGCCAGTGCGCCAAGGCCGCCCAGCACATCGCCCGGCTCCGGCGGCCACCCTACGCCCTGGACGCTCTGGCGGAACCGGCCTTGGTGCACGCGCGGGCGGTTCCCTGACCGGATCGCCGCCCCTGCTCTCTCACCACGGGGTCCCGTCGCGGTGGCTGTAGCGGTCCGCCGTGCCGTCGTAGCGCAGGTCGTCGTCGGGGTAATCGACCTCGTCGCCGGCGGTGCGGTCGCCGACCTCCAGATAGGCCGCCGGCTCGCCGGAACGGTTGACGAGCTGGTGCCCGTCCGGCTTTCCGGCGGGGAAGCCAGCGCACATGCCGGGGCGCAGCAGGGTCTCGCCGGCGTCGGTGACCAGCGTCAGCTCGCCCTCCAGCACATAGACGAACTCGTCCTGGCGGGTGTGCCAGTGCCGCAGGGCCGAGGCCGCGCCGGGCTCCAGCCGGGTCAGGTTCACGCCGAAGTTGGTGATGCCCAGCGGGTTGCCCAGCCGCTTGCGCAGGCGCCCGGCGACCGCCGCGCGGAACGGTTCCGGGTAGCCGGTGACACCGGGCCGGGCCTCCACGGCGGCGGGGTCGAGAACCGGGGTTTCGGGCAAGGCCACGGGTTTGACGGTTGGCTTGTCGGACAAAGGTGGGTCTCCCTTCACCGGGGTTCGATACCGATCTCATGGATTGGTCCGGAGCCGTCACTCTAGGCTATCGGGCACGGATGGGCCATCCGGCCTGTTGAATCCGCCGGCTGGGGACCATCATCGGGGCATGGACCATCGGAAGGGGGGAAAATGCGCATGGAGACGACGCTCTACGTTCCACCGCTCGGCCTTGCGGGTCAGTTCGGCGCGCCCGCCGGATACGAGGCGGTGGTGGTCTTCGCACACGGCACCTCCAGCGGGCGGAAAAGCCCGCGCAACGTCCGCGTCGCCTCCCGCCTGCGCGCGGCGGGATTCGCCACACTGCTGATGGACCTGCTGACGGAGGAGGAAAAGGCCGACCCCGCCAACTTGTTCGACGTGCACCGCCAGTCCGAACGCCTGCTGCTGGCCGTCCGCCACCTGCGCGCCACCACCGACATCGAGCGCAGGCCCATCGGTTTCTTCGGCGCCGGGTCCGGGGCGGCGTCGGCGCTGATCGCCGCGGGGCGCGCCGCCGAGCATGACGGGATCGGCGCCGTGGTGTGCCGCGGCGGACGGCCCGATCTGGCGGAGGAATGGTTGAACGCCGTCGCCGCCCCCACCCTGCTGATGGTCGGCGGCAAGGATGCTCCGGCGCTGGACCTCAACGCCGACGCCTTTTCCCGGCTGCACTGCGTCAAGGCGCTGGAGGTCGTGCCGGGGGCGGGCCGCCTGTTCGAGGAGACGGGGAAGCTGGACCAGGTGGCGGATTCCGCGCGCTCCTGGTTCACCACCCATCTGCTCAAGGCTGCCAACGGCTGAGCGCGGGTCGACAGGGGAACCGATGCGGGCTAACTCTGGTTCACCTTCCCGCACCGCAGCATTCCGACCGGACCCTCCATGCCCCAGCTCGAAATCATCAGCCGGTCCCCCTCCGGACCGGCCAAGCCCGTGCCTCTGCTGTTCGTCCATGGCGCCTTCTGCGCCGCCTGGATCTGGGACGTGCATTTCCTGCCCTGGTTCGCCGAACGGGGGTGGGAGGCGCACGCCGTGTCGCTGCGCGGCCACGGCGCCAGCGAGGGGCGGGAGCGGCTGCACGGCTTCGGCATCGCCGACTATGTGGAAGACGTGCTGGCCGCTGCGGACGCCTGCTCGGCGCCGCCGGTTCTGGTCGGCCACTCCATGGGCGGCATGGTGGTGCAGCGGGCGCTGATCCGCCGCCGTCTGCCGGGGGCGGTGCTGATGGCCTCCGCGCCGCCCCACGGACTGTGGGAATCCACGGTTGGGCTGGCGTGGCGCGATCCCTACGTGTTCCAGCAGATGGGCATGCTGATGGCCTTCGGTTCCCGCGCCGTCGACCCGGAGGCGGTGCGCCGCGCCATGTTCTCCGACCGGGTGCCGCTGGAGGAGGCCCGGCGCTACGAGCCGCTGATGCAGGAGGAGTCGCAGCGCGCGGCCCTGGAGATCGGCGGCTGGATCCCCTTTCCGCCCCTGCCCGACCGGAGCATCCTGGTGGCCGTCACGGGGGCGGCGGAGGATTTGCTGGTCCCGGCCGATCAGGTGCGCGCCACCGCCCGCGCCTTCCGGACGGAGCCGGTCTTCTTTCCCGGCATGGGGCACAGCCTGATGCTGGAATCCGGCTGGGAAACGGTCGCCCGCCACATCGTGGACTGGGTGGAGGCGGCGGTGCCCGGGGCAACGGGCCGGGAGACGGGCGCACGCGCCGCCGCCGACTGATCGGCGCGGCGCGCGGCACGGTTCACTGGGTGCGCAGAGTGCGCAGGAAGCTTCCCACCTCGCCGTTCAGGGCCTCCGACTGCTGCGCCAGTTGCCGGGAGGCTTCCAGCACGGCGTAGGCCATCCGGCCGCACTGGTCGGCGGCGGCGGTGACGCCGGAGATGTCGCGGGCCACGTCGCGCGTCACCCCGGCGGCCTGCTGCACGTTGCGGCTGATCGCCTGGGTTGCCGCCCCCTGCTCCTCCACCGCCGACGCGATGGTGCTGGCGATGCCGTTCACCTGCTCGATCACGCGCGCCACGCCGCCGATCTCCTCCACCGCGCCGTCGGTGGCCGCCTGGATGGAGCCGATCTGCTGGGCGATCTCCTCCGTGGCCCTGGCGGTCTGGCTGGCCAGGCTCTTCACCTCCCCGGCGACCACGGCGAAGCCCTTGCCGGCCTCGCCGGCGCGGGCCGCCTCGATGGTGGCGTTCAGCGCCAGCAGGTTGGTCTGCGACGCGATGTCGTTGATGAGGTTGACCACGGTGCCGATGCGCCCGACCGCCTCCGCGAGCCCCGTCACCTTGCCGGTCGCCCGTTCCGACGCGGTGGCGGCGTCGCGCGCGATGCGGGAGGCGTCGGCGACGCGGCGGCTGATCTCGCCGACCGAGCCGGACAACCGCTCCGTCGCCGTGGCCACGGTCTGGACATTGGTGGAGGTCTGTTCCGTCGCCGCCGCCACGGAGTTCGCCAACCGGTCGGTCTGACCGGCGGCCCGCGTCATTTCCTGGGCCTCGCGTTCCATCGCCTCGGTTTCGACGCTGACGGACTTCATCACCTCGCCGACGCTCCGTTCGAACCGTTCCGCGAGGCCGGCCAGCGTGCGGCGCTTGTCATCCTCCGCGCGGCGGGCGGCGGCGGCCTGATCGGCCTCCAGGCGGAGCTTCTCCTCCGCGTTGCTGAGGAACACCGTCGCGGCGCTGGCCATGGCGCCGATCTCGTCGCGCCGGCCCGCCTCGGGGAAGGAAACCGAGAGGTCGCCGCCGGCCAGGGCGTGCATGCGGGTGCTGAGGCTGCGGATCGTCGCGCTGAGCCTCACCCCGACCAGGGCGATCAGGAGGACCGCCGGCAGCGCCAGCACCCCGGCCAGCGCCAGCACCGTCCACAGCGTGTTCAGGAAGGCGCTGCGGATGTCGCCGATGAAAACCCCCGTGCCGATGTAGATGTCCCAGGGCTTGAAGATCTTGACGTAGGACAGCTTGCGCGCGGTCTCCTCGCTGCCCTGCGTGACGTTCCAGAAATAGCTGTAGGTCCCCTGTCCATCGGCTTTGGCGATCCTCGCCATGTCCATCAGGATCGGTGCGCCGTTGGCGTCCTTCACGCCGGAAATGTCCTGTCCCATCAGCTTCGGGCTGGGATGGGCGAAGCCGAAGCCGTCCAGCGTGACCGCGAACAGGTATTCCTGCCCGCCGTAGCGCATCCCCAGAAGCGACCGCTTGAAGCGGGCCTGCGCCTCCTCCCGGGTGATCTGCCCGGCGGCGGCCTCCGCCTCATACGTGGCGGCCATGCTGTGGGCGGCCTCCACCATGAAGCGCAGGGACTGCACGCGGTCATCGTGCATGCGCTGGTAATTCAGCCACAGGCCGGCACCGACGATGGCCGCCGACGCGATGCTCGCCAGCGCCACCAACCCCCATAGTTTCGAGCGGATGGACAAATTATCGAACATGGCAACCTTTCCGACAGCGGCGCGACGATGTGGGATTGCGCGCCAGCCGTTCATCTGCCGGAATTCTATCGGGCCAATGGTAACCCATTCATTAATGGCTTTACTTCATGACCAATACTCAATAGACGTGAATGCTCATTTTTTGTTCATTTTTCTTTGTTTCTTTTGATAGACACTTGATGACTACCTTATGATTATAAAATTAGCGTGACTCGGTTGTTTTCTGTCCCGCTCACGCCCCGGGCGCTGCTTTCTGCGTCAGGACGAGGAACACCTTCTCCTCGAGCTGCTCCGGGGTGAAGGGCTTGGCGATGTAGGCGCTGACATTGTGGGCCAGAGCGCGCTCCACCGCCTTCAGCGTGGCGAGAGCCGTCACCATCAGGAATGGCACGTCGCGCCGCACCTCGCGCACGCGGCGCAGCACGTCCAGGCCGCTGGCCTTCGGCATCATCCAGTCGCAGACGATCAGGTCGTATTCCTCCTCTCCGGCCAGCCGGACCAGCGCCTCCTGCCCGTCCGCCGCGGTGTCGATGTGGCCGATGCCCAGTTCGCGCAGCACCGATTCGACGAAGTGGCGCGGCCCGTCCTCGTCATCGACGACCAGCGCGCGGATCGCGCTGAGGTCGATGAAGGGCACGCCGATCACCCCCAGAGCCCCCCGCATCCAGGAGGCGCGGGCCGACCGCTCCTTGCCGCCGGCGGCCCCCAGCAGGAAGGACCGCACGAAGCGCGGGCGGTGCACCTGCCGGTACAGCGCCTTGGCGACCGCCGCCCGGCTCTTGCCGCGGCAGAAGGCGCCGTCCCCGGCCAGCCGCACCATCTCCAGCACCGTGTCGGGGTTGGGCTCGTCCTTGCCCTGAAGGGGGCTCAACAGGCGCTGGGTGCGGATGAAGGCGTTCTGGATATCGTCGATCTGCCCGGCCATATGCTCGCGGGCGTCCTCCGCGAAAACGCTGTCGAGCACCAGCTTCTGCACCTCCGCCAGCCCCTTCAGCTTCTCGGTCTTCTCCTTCCAGCAGTCGAGCAGGCGCCCGGCGAAGTCCCGCCCGTCGAAGAACTGGTTCAGGTAGCCGTTCACCGCCCGCTCCGCGCTGGGCGACAGGGGCATCTTCTGAAGGACGAAGAGGATGCGGAGCTTTTGCATCAACGTCCGCCCCTTGGTGATCTCGGGCAGCGTGTCCTCGTTGACGAGCAGCGCGCTGCGCCGTTGGAGCGCCGCCTCCGTCCGGGCGCCGCCGAAATAGCCCTCCCCGGTGCGCAGCCGTTGCGAAATCTGGCTCAGCGCCATGATTTCCCGCTGCACCGCCTCCACGCCGAACAGGTCGCCGGCACTGGTGATGGTGAAGCGGTCGGGCTTCGACAACTCGCGGCGCAGCGCGAAGATCAGGCTGTCGCTCAGCACCGGCACGGCCGTGCGGCGCACCAGCTTCTCCAGCGCCTGGAACACCGGCGGCGCCTCGTCCGGCAGGGGCTTGTCCCCGGCGATCAGCGACACGATCATGTCCACCCGGTCCACGAAGGGCGCGTCCAGCGAGCAGGAGGCGGTGCCGGTGTCGCTGCGCAGGATCTCGCCCAGCAGCCGGTCGAGCGGCGCCAGCGCGTCCGGGTCCTCCAGGTTTTCCGCCAGATCCAGCAGCAGCCGCGCCTTCTCGGCGAAGCTGCGGCCCTGGTACAGGTGCGTGGTCAGCGCCGCATCGACCAGGAAGCGCCCGGTGAAGGCGTCGCGCGAGGCGATCAGCCGTTCCGCCGTGGCGGCGTAGGTGGCGGGCGTCAGTTCCGGCGGCTGGGCGTCCTTCAGCCGCTCCCGGGTCAGCCGGGCGACCTCGTTGACGAGCGCGGTCAGCGCGCCCTTCCGGTCCATCGCCCGTTCGGCCTGTTGCAGGATGGCGACGAAGGTCGGGATGTTGGACAGGCTCTGCTGGTGGCGGGGGGAGTGCAGCAGTTCGGTCGGGGT
The DNA here is from genome assembly GCF_030849505.1 of Azospirillum isscasi. Classification (GTDB taxonomy): domain Bacteria; phylum Pseudomonadota; class Alphaproteobacteria; order Azospirillales; family Azospirillaceae; genus Azospirillum; species Azospirillum isscasi. The sequence continues at coordinate 98,266 of NZ_JAUJFI010000002.1, forward strand.
CAGCGCGTTCTCGTCGAAATAGCGCTGGCAATGCCGGCCGATGCTGTCGCGGCCCTGCGGGGTGTAGAAGTCTTCCGGAGTCCGGCAGACGGCGGCGTCCATCCCGCCATCGGCGTCGATGTCCCGGCTGTCCGCGATGCGCTGGTCCGATGCCATGCCCTTGATCCACCCTAACCCTGTGTCATTCGGTCAGCAGCCCGCGCACCGCCTCGATCAGGCGGTCCGGGGCCACCGGCTTCATGACGATCCGGCGGCCCGGCTGTGCCGTCATATCCGCCGCCGTCTCGTGGGACGCATAGCCGGTCAGGAACAGGATGCGCAGGCCGGGGTTGCGCTCCTCCAGAACCCGGGCCATCTCCAGCCCATTCATCCGCGGCATCGACATGTCGGACACCACCGCGTCGAACAGCCCGCCGCATTCGTCCCAGCGCTCCAGCGCGTCCAGACCGTCCACCGCCTCCGTCACCGTGCAGCCCGCCTCCTCCAGCGCCAGCCGGACGTAGGTGCGCACGGACTCCTCGTCGTCCACCAGCAGGATGGTCGCCCCCTCGTCCTCGCCCAGCCCCAGCCCGTCGGCCAGCGTGGCGGGCTTCGCCGGGGCCGCGACGGCGGGCAGATGGATGGAGAAGACGCTGCCGCGCCCGTCCGGCCCGGCCTCCATCCCCACCGCGCCGCCGGCCTGCCGGGCGGTGCCGTAGACCATCCACAGGCCGAGGCCGGTGCCCTTGCCCGGCTCCTTGGTGGTGAAGAAGGGTTCCCAGATGCGGTCGCGCACCTCCTCCGGCACCCCGCAGCCCTCGTCGATGACCCGGATCGTCGCGTAGCACCCGCGCGCCAGCCCGCCGTGGCGCCCGAAGAAGGCGGCGTCCGGGACGCCGCTGTCCAGGGCGATGGTCAGCCGCCCGCCCTCCGGCATCGCGTCGCGGGCGTTGAGGGCGAGGTTCAGGATGGCCTGGTTCAGCATCACCGGGTTGGCGACGGCGTGCGCCTCGCCGTCGCCGATGCGGATGTCCAGATCGATGCCGGCGCTCATCAGCGGCTTCAGGAAGATCTTCAGGTCGCGCACCAGCGGGGCCAGGGCGACCACCTCCGTCTCGTCCGCCGGGCGGCGGCGCGAGAAGTCCAGAAGCTGCGCGGTCAGCGCCGCCGCCCGGTCGGACGCCTTGGCGATCTCCCGCACGCAGGTGGTGACGCGCACCGGGTCGTCCGGCGCCCGCTCGGCCAGCCGGGCGAATCCGCCGATGGCGGTCAGCATGTTGTTGAACTCGTGCGCGATGCCGCCGGCCATGCGGCCCACCGCTTCCATCTTCTGCGACCGCTGAAGCTCCGCCTCGGCCCGGCGGCGGTCGGTGACGTCGTTCATCACCAGCAGCACCGCCGCCTCGCGCTGGTAGACCGCGGGAAAGGCGCCGATCTCCACATGGCGGCGCTCGCCCGACGGGCGGACGATCTCGCATTCCACCCGCTGGCGGTCGCCCTCCGCGCCCAGCCCCAGCCGCGGGGTCACCGTCTCCGGCTCCACGATGAAGCGGTTGAGGTCCAGCCCCTCCAGCCCACCACTGCCGCCCACCCCCAGGAGGGATGCCGCCGCGGCGTTGCCGAAGCGGATGGCCCGGCGGTCCCAGATGGCGATCCCGTAGGGCGCCAGCTCCACGAGCTGGCGGTAGCGCTTCTCGCTCTCGCTGAGCGCGCTGACGGTGGCCTCCAGCCGCTCGGTCTGGCCGGCGAGCTGCTCCTCGCGCCGCTTCAGCTCGGTGATGTCCATCAGGATCTTCACGATGCCGCCGGAACCGGTGGCGTGCTCGCTGATGCGGTACCAGCGCCCGTCCGACAGGCGACCGTCCACCGGGTCGGTGTGCAGCAGGTGGCGCTTCATCCGCTCGGCGATCCAGTTCTCCATCTCGCGGTCGTCGCCGTCGTAGCCGCCCCGCTCCGCGGCGGCGCGCAGGATGTCCTCGAAGGCGGCGCCGGGCACCAGCACGTCGGCCAGATTCGGATAGGCGCTGCGGTAGCGCTCGTTGCAGAAGATCAGCCGGTCGTCGGGGCTGAACAGCACGAAGCCCTCGGAGATGCTGGACAGCGCGTCGTGCACCACCGACTGCATGAAGCGTGCCTCGACCAGGGCCAGCGTCTCCGCCGTCGTCTCGATCCCGGTGCCGCGGTAGCCGGCGAAATCCCCGTCCGCGTCGAAGCAGGGCTGGGCGCTGATGCGGAAGACGCGGTTCCGGCCCGCCCCGTCGCACAGCGTGATCTCCAGATCGCGGAAGGCCCGCCCGGCCTCGATGTCGGCCAGATACTCCAGCCAGGTGTCGGTGTCCTCCACGAGTTCGCCGAGGTCGAGCAGCGAATCGCCGAACACCGGCGCCGGATCGCCGCCCAGCAGCGCCGGCAGCCGTTCGGAAACGTAGGTGTAGCGGTGGTCGGGCGCGCTTTCCCAGAACCAGTCCGATGCCGCCTCCGCGAAATCGCGGAAGCGCTGGCGGCTGCCGGCCAGTTCCTCATTGGCGGCGCGCAGCAGGCGGGCGGAGCGGTCGAGCGCCGCCGCCGCCGCGCGGGAGCGGCGCACCGACAGCACGGCCAGCGCCGCCATGGCCAGCGTCATCATGCCGAGCGGCAGCATCAGCCGGTCGCGCCCTTCCTCCGGCATGGTCAGGGCCAGAAGGCCGGCGGCGCCGAGCATGAGGAACAGCAGGTCGGTCAGCCCGCCCAGCCCCCGGCGTGAGGCCCGTGCGTCGGCAGCGGTGTCGGTGGGGGGCAACCCGCCCCGGCCGGAAAGATCCACGGAGCCCCGCTCCATCGTCATGGGATTACCGCCGCGCAAGAGGCGGCTTGCATAAACCCGTAATAGGAGGCCAGCCGTTAACAGCGGGTTTCAGTGCTCGCTTCCGTACGATCGCATTCCACCATGGGAAGGCGATTTCCGCCGCTCAGCGCCGGTTCACCAGAACCAGGATCTTTTCCTCAAGCTGCTCGGGAGAAAAAGGCTTGGCGATGTAGGCGGTGACGTCGTGGGCCATGGCCTCCTCCACCGCTATGATGGTGGCGAGCGCGGTGACCATCAGGAACGGCATGTCGGACCGCACCGCGCGGACCAGCTTCAGGAACTCCAGGCCCGACAGGCGCGGCATCTTCCAGTCGCAGACGATCAGGTCGAAGGCGCCCTCCCGCTCCTCGAACCGGGTCAGCGCCTCGCGCCCGTCCTCGGCGATGGTGAGGTCGGTGATGCCCAGATCGCGCAGGATCATCTCGACATAGCCGCGCGCCGCCGGCTCGTCGTCGGCCAGCAGGACGCGCAGCGTGTTCATGGCGCGCATCGGCAGGCCGGCGCCGGCCAGCGTGGCGAAGAAATGGGCGAAGCGGTCGGCGCGCTGCTCCGTCGCGTCCTTGCAGCGGGCGAGGTAGGCGCGCAGGAAGGCGGTGGAGCGGACATGATGCCCGACCAGCTCCCGCGCCGCCGCCGCGCATTTCCCTTCGGTGAAGGCGCCCTCGGCCAGCAGGCTGGCGAACTCCATCACCTCCTCCACATGGGGCGGGCGGTCCTTGGCGATGCGGGCCAGGATCTTGTTGGTGCGCAGGAAGGTGTTCTGCATCTCGTCCAGCATGCGGACGTAGCGCTCGCGCAGTCCCTCCGTCAGGGTGGAGCGCTGGACGCGCCGTTGCAGGTCGGCCAGCACCTTGATGCGGGCGCGCGGCGTTCGGGCGGTCTCGAACAGCCGCTGGGCGAAGTCGCGGGCTTCCAGATGGCGGCGCAGATGCGCCACGATCAGGCGGCGGCTGCGCTCCCCCGACACCGCCCCCTCGAAGGCCAGCAGATCGACGATGCGGGCGTAGTGGCTCTTGGCGTGCAGGACCGCCTCCAGCCGGGGGCCGGACAGCAGCAGCGCCACCCGCCGGTCGAGCAGCCGGGTGGTGCGCTCCCCGCCGATGACCCCGTCCTTCATCGTCAGGCGGGAGGCGAGAAGGCCGATGGCCGTCAGCTCGTCCAGCACCGCCGCCACGCTGTTCGGCTCCGCCTTCGCGGCGGACAGCGGCGTGTCGCCCAGCAGGGCGTGGTGTATTCCCGCCTCCAGCCCCAGCCGGGCGGCGCGGGCCTGATGGCGGGCGACGAAGGCGGACAGGCGGTGCAGAACCGCCGGGGCGCCGGGCCTGGACGGGGCTTCCCCGCGCCAGACCATCGCCATGGCGTCCACCATGCCGCGCAGGCCGTCCGCCCAGGCGAACAGCGCCTCGGCCACCAGCCCGTTCGCCAGCATCTCCCCGACGAACTGGTCGAGGATGGCGATGCCCTCGCCGGACAGCCCGTCGCCGTCCAGGGACAGGATGCGCACCAGCCGAAGCTCGTGGTTGCGGCCCTCCCCCAGCCAGGCGGACAGCCAGGAATCGATGGTGTGGCGCCCGGCGAAGCCCGGCGTCCGCGCCATGGTCTGGGCCACCATGGCGGCGAACTGCTTGGCGTCGATGGACAGGGACGTGCCGCCGTGGGCGCGCCGGGCGGTGAGGGCCAGCACCTCCTGCTCCAGCCGCTTCAGCTCCTCCAGCCGCATGGCGGGGGACCGGCGTCCGGGCCGCGCCTGCCGCTGGGCCACCCGCTCCAGGACCAGGGGACGGCGCGGCCAGTCGAGGAAGGAGCGCTGCGGCTCCACCTTGTGCAGGAATTCGGTGGGGGTGATGCCGCGCGCCTCCAGGAACTCCGCCAGCTCCTCCGCGATCAGAAAGCGGGCGGCGGGGGCGAAGATCTCCTCCAGCCGGACGCAGACGGCGGACTCCGGCGGCTCCTCCAGCGTGTCGCCGCTCAGCTCGCCGAGAAGGGCATCGACGTCGTAGGCGCCGATGGGAATGCTCTCGGACGGGGTTGGCGGCGGGGTTGGCGGCAGAGTCGGCGGCAGGGTCGGCGGCGGGGTCGGCGGGATGGTGCTCATCGGTACCCCGCCGTCAGACCAGCAGCGCGTGGATGGTGTCGGCCAGCTCGTCCGGGTTGATCGGCTTGCGCAGGAAAACGATGCGGCGCCCGCCTGATTTCGGATCGGCCAGCAGGTCCTCCAGGCTTTCCGTCTCCGGCGGGTAGCCGGACATCAGCACGGTCGGCAGATCCGGATTCTCCCGGCGCAACGCCCGCGCCACCGACGCCCCGCCGACCTGCGGCATCACGAGGTCGGTCACCAGCAGGTCGAAGGCGCCGCCATGGTCGGCGTAGGCGCGCAGGGCATCGGCGCCGTCGGTGGCGCAGACCACCCGCATGCCCATGTCCTCCAGCGTCAGGCGGATGAAGTCGCGCACCTGCGCCTCGTCCTCCACCAGCAGGACGGTGGCGGCCATGGACAGCCCGTCCACCTCGTCCTCCTCGGCACCGGGGAAGAAGGCGTCGTCCAGGCCCGGAGCGTCCGGCTCCGGCAAAGCCGCCGCGCCGTCCGTTGGGAACCGGAGCGTGAAGACGGTGCCCCGGCCCAGCTCGGTGTCCACATCCACCGCGCCGCCGGCCCGCGCGACCGTGGAATAGACCAGCGCCAGCCCCAGCCCGGTGCCGGCCCCGGGCTCCTTGGTGGTGAAGAAGGGTTCGAAGATGCGGTCGATCACCGCCGGGTCGATGCCGCATCCGGTGTCGGCGACGGTGACGGTCACGCCGAGATCGTCGGGCCGGCCCACCGCGATGGTGATCGCTCCCCCCTCCGGCATGGCGTCGCGGGCGTTGAGGACGAGGTTGACCAGCGATTGGTGGAGCAGGCCGGGGTCGATGGTCACCACCGCCCCGCCGCCCGCACCCTCGATCCGCAGCGGGTGGCGCTCGCCCAGCGTGGGGCCCAGGAAGCGGCGCAGATCCTCGATCACCGCGCCGACGCGCACGGGCCGCACCGCGTCCGTCCGGCCGGGCCGCCCGAAGCTGAGAAGCTGCGCGGTCAGGCCGGAGGCGCGGTCGGTCGCCTTGACGATCTCGGTCAGGCACTGCTCCACCCGCGGGCGGTCCTGCGGGGCGCGGCGGGCCATCTGGGCGAAGCCGCCGATGGCCGTCAGCATGTTGTTGAACTCGTGCGCGATGCCCCCGGCCAACTGGCCGATGGCCTGCATCTTCTGCGCCTGCTGGATGGCGCGCTCCGCCTGCTTGCGCCCGGTGATGTCGTTGAGGACGAGCAGCCACGCCGCCTCCCCCTCCACCGTGAAAGCCCCCACCGTGAACGGATGGATGCCGACCTCCAGCTCCCGCAGGGCGCCCTGCGCGGTGATGAAGCGGGCCTCCACCGGCGGCGGCGCTTCCAGGCCGGTGCCGGGTGGGGGCAGCCAGTCGAACAGGCGCTGCATCCCGTCGAACTCCGTCGCCTCGACCAGCGGGATGCGCAGCATGGCCTCCGGATCGCCGCTGCCCAGGATCAGCGCGGCGGAGCGGTTGGCGAAACGCACCCGCAGCCCGTCCCAGATCAGGATGCCGTAGGGCGCCATCTCGACCAGCCGGCGGTAACGCGCCTCGCTGTCGGCCAGCGCCTCCTCGTGACGCTTCAACTCGGTGATGTCGGTGAGGATCTTGACGACCCCGCCGAAGCGGGTGGCGTGCTCGCTGATGCGGTACCAGCGCCCGTCGCCGAGTTGGTGGTCGGTGGGCGGCCCGTTGCGGATGTGGCGGTTCAGCCGCTCGGCGATCCAGTCCGACGGATCGCCCAGGGCGTCGCCGGCGGCGCCCCGCTCCACAGCGACCCGCAGCAGGTCGGCGAAGCGGACGCCGGGAACCAGATGGTCGGACAGCAGCGGATAGGCGGCGCGGTAGCGGTCGTTGCACAGCACCAGCCGACCGTCCGCGCCGAACAGCACGAAGCCTTCGGACACGCAGCCGATGGCGTCGGACAGCAGGGCGCGGAAATGGGCCCCGCCCTCCCCCCGGCCCGGCTCCGGTTGCGGGTGGTCCAGGGGGGCGTCCAGGACGGCGTTCAGCCGGTCGCGCAGCGCCCGCAACGGCTCCCGCAGATGGGCCGGGACGCCGGACGGCGCGGCGGGCAGGCGCGCGCCCAGGTTGGCGAGGAGTTCCGCAAGCTCTTGATCGGGCCGGTCCATAGCCCGGCATTCAACCATTCCCTGCGGTCCCCCCGCCAGTTGATTCCGCGCTCAGCCGTGCTTCGGAACGTGGTGATGGCCGTGGTCGCAGACGCCGCGCGAATGCTTGTCGTCGCAGGTTTCGCCGGACGCGGTCAGGCCGATCCAGGCGTGCAGCGCGTTGGGATCGAAACCGGCCTTGCGGTCCGTCCCGACCTGGAGCAGCGGGCGGCGGATCAGATCGCGGTCGGCCAGCAGGGCGGCCAGGGCCGAATCCTCGTCCAGTTCGTCGGGCTTCACGGAACCGGTCTTCACCGCGGCGGCGCGGCGGTTGAACCAGTCCTCGACCGGACGGTCCCCGAAGAAGGGGCGCAGGGTTTCGGCGGTGAAGGGCTCCGCCGCCAAGTCGCGCTCCACCAGCGTGTGGCCGGCGGCCTGAAGCTGAAGCTTCTGCTTGGCGTTCGCCGTGCAGCCGGACAGACCGTAAAAGATCACTTCCGTCATGGGGTTGGTGCTCCGCATCGAAACAGGACGAATTAGGTCCAGTCTAACGGCGCGGGCACCGGGGGTGCGGATGACGGAATGTCGCACCTTACGTTCCCTCTCCCGCCCCGGGAGAGGGAGGGACCCGCCGCGAAGCGGCGGGAGGGTGAGGGTATCGCCAAGGATCAGCGGCCCCATCCTTGGACGACCCTCACCCGCCCGCTTTCGCGGGCACCCTCTCCCGAGGCGGGAGAGGGAAATCTCACTTCACCCGCTTGAGAGCATCCTCGACATAGGCGTTGGTGTAGGTCTTGGACAGGTCGATGTCCGTCGCGGCCACGGCGGTGTCGAACGCCTTCAGCACCTTGTAGGCGGCCTCCGCCCCCTCGCGGGAGAAGCGGCCGTCCGGCGAGTAGGTCGGCTTGGAATGCTCGAACGCCTGGGCGTAGAGCGTCTGGTTGCCGAGGAAATATTCCGGCGGCAGGATCTTCAGAACCTCTTCCGTCTTGGCCTGATCCAGCCATTTCAGCGTCCGGACGAACACGTCCACCAGCGCCTGGGTGGTCTTCGGATTCTCCTTGATGAAGTCCGGCGTGGTGTAGAGCACCGCCGCCGGGTACGGCCCGCCGTAGGTGTCCAGCGTGCCCTTCTCCGTCCGGGTGTCGGCGATGGGGGTCACGTCGCCGTCGGCCTCCAACTGGCTGATGACCGGGTCCAGGTTGGCGATGGCGTCGATCTCGCCGCGCTTCACCGCCGCCACCGCGCTGGGGCCGCCGCCGACGCCGATGAAGGACACGTCGTCCGGCTTCATGCCGTTCTGGGTCAGCAGGTAGTTGACCATGAAGTTGGTCGAGGAGCCGGGGGCGGTCACCCCGATCTTCTTGCCCTTCAGTTCCTTCACCGACTTGATCGTTCCGGCCTTGTTGACCGAGGCGAGCACGATGCCCGGATAGCGGCCCAGCAGGGCCACCGCGGTGATCGGCTGGCCCTTGGCCTGCATCTGCACCGTGTGGTCGAAGGCGCCCGTCACGATGTCCGCCGAGCCGCCGACCAGCGCCTGGAGGCTCTTGGCGCCGCCGCCGAAATCGTTGATCTCGACATTCAGCCCGGCCTCCTTGAAGTAGCCGAGCCGCTCCGCCACCGTCAGCGGCAGATAATAGAGCAGCGGCTTGCCGCCGACCGCCAGCTTCAGGTCCTTCTTCTCGACCTGCTGGGCGTCCGCCCCGGTGATGCCGAAGGCCAGGACCACCGCCGCGGCGGCGATCACGCTTTTCAAACGCATGGCTTCCCTCCCAGATTTATCGGTTTCGCGCGGTCATCCCTGCGCGTTGGTCGTCTGCGCCTCCTGCGGGCGCCAGTGCAGCAGGCGTTTCTCGATGACGGTCACCACCGCGTCGATCACCACGACGAAGATCGTCAGCACCAGCATGCCGGAGAAGACGCCGACCGTGTCGAACACCCCCTCCGCCTGATGGATGCGGTAGCCGAGGCCGGCGGCGGAGCCCAGATACTCGCCCACCACCGCGCCGACCATGGCGAAGCCGACCGCGGTGTGCAGGCTGGAGAAGACCCAGGACAGGGCGGACGGCAGATAGACGTGCCGGAACAGGTGCCGGTTGCTCGCCCCCAGCATCTTCGCGTTGGCGAGCACGACGGGGCTGACCTCCTTCACGCCCTGGTAGACGTTGAAGAAGACGATGAAGAAGACCAGCGTCACCCCCAACGCCACCTTCGACCAGATGCCCAGCCCCAGCCAGAGCGCGAAGATCGGCGCCAGCACCACGCGGGGCAGCGCGTTGACCGCCTTGATGTAGGGGTCGAACACGACGGAGACCAAGGGCGCCCGCGCGAACCAGAAGCCGAAGGCGATCCCGGCGACGGTGCCGATGGCGAAGGCCAGCGCGGTCTCCAGAAGCGTGATGCCCAGATGGTACCAGATCACCCCGGACGCGAAATCGCTCCAGGTGCGCTCCAGCACCGCCAGCGGCGTGCCGAAGAAGAAGGGGCTCAGGATCTTCGTCGCGGTCAGGACGTGCCAGAGCAGGAAGAAGCCGATCAGCACGGCCACCTGCAGCAGCAGGATCACCGGGCGGCTCGGCAGGCGTTTCACACGGGCCACGGCCATGGAATCCTCACGTCAGCTTGGTCTGGGCGTAGCCCTTCAGCACTTCCTCGCGAAGCTGCCCCCAGATCTCCCGGTGCAGGTCGAGGAAGCGCGGCGTCATGCGGATCTCCGCCACGTCGCGCGGGCGCTCCAGATCCACCCGGTACTCGCCGATCAGCCGGGCGCCGGGGCCGGCGGACAGCACCAGCACCCGGTCGGACATGGAGATGGCCTCCTCCAGGTCGTGGGTGATGAAGACCACCGACTTGCGGTCGGCCGACCAGAGGTCCAGCAGTTCGTTCTCCATCAATTGCCGCGTCTGGATGTCGAGCGCCGAGAAGGGCTCGTCCATCAGCACGATCTTGGGATCGACGATCAGCGTCTGGGCCAGCGCCACGCGCTTGCGCATGCCGCCCGAAAGCTGGTGGGGGTAGCGGTCGCCGAAGCGGTCCAGCCCGACGCGGGCCAGCCAGGGGCGCGCCCGCTCCTCCGCCTCGCGCCGCGGCACGCCGCGGAACTCCAGCCCGGCGGCGACATTCTCCAGCGCCGACTTCCAGGGCATCAGCGCGTCCGCCTGGAACATGTAGCCGGCGTGCCGGTTGATGCCGCTGACCGGCTCCCCGAAGGCCAGGGCCCGGCCCGCGCTGGGGGCCAGCAGGCCCGCCGCGACGTTCAGGATGGTGGATTTGCCGCTGCCGGTCGGCCCGACGATGGACACGAACTCCCCGGCGGCGACCGAGAGGGTCACGCCCTGCACCGCCGTGTAGGTGCGCCCGCGTCCGTCGGGCGATGGAAAGGTGCAGGTCACGCCGTCCAGGCGGAGCGCGGCCTTGTCCGCCCCCTCCGTCCGCAGGGCGGCCGCCATGGCGGCGCTGTCTGACATCAATGCGTTCCGTCCCTGAAGTGTCTTTTCAGCCATCTTGGCGGAATGGGACGGCGGCGGCAATGGGTGCGACGAACAATCATGCCAGCCAACGAACAGGATCAACCGAGCCGCGCGAAGAAGTCCATGATCGCCTCGCCCACCCCTTGCGGCCATTGGTGCGGGTAGAAACGCCCGCTGCGCGTCCGGTCGTCGGCGAGCGGGCACCACAGCACCGGGTTCGCCTCCCCGTCCGCGCCGTAGCGGCGGCAGTTGAAGCGGTGCGGCTCGTCCGGGGCGCTGCCCGTGGGCAGCCCGTCCTGGGCCAGCAGCGCGCGGCGCAGGCGCAGGGCTTCGGAGACCGGTACCTGCTCGTCGCGCGGGTTGTGCAGGAGCATGGCGGCGACCGGTCCGCCGCACTCCCCGGCCCGCGCCGCGCCGCCCCCGACGCTGGCCAGCCCGCGGATGACGCCGCCCCGCGCGCAGGCGAGGCTGTTGGCGAAGGACCCGCCCAGCGAATGGCCGACCACGAACACCCGGCCCCGATCCAGGCAATAGGCATCCGCCAGCGTCTCCAGAACGGCGTCGAACAGCCGGAAGTCGCGCAGCCGGTCCGGTGGGTCGCCCGGATCGGACCATACGTTCCGCCCGCGGGCGTCCTTCAGGCTGGCGGGATAGGCGACGATCGCCGGCTCCTCCGCGTGCCGCTCCAGGTCGAAATAGCGGCGCACCTCGGCGTTGCTGTTGGTGCGCCCGTGGAAGGCGACGACGAGGCTGTGCGGACGGTCCGGGCGGTAATCCGCCGGCACGGCCACGATCACGCCGCGCGCCGTCCCATTCACCGCCACATGGTCCGGAACCGCCGCCGGGGGCGGCGTTCCGCATCCGCGGGATTTTTGCTGCGTCGCCACATTGTTAACCAAATCCGCGGATATGTCCGGACAGGGCCACAAAACCAGCGTGATCATGGCGCAAAATGCGCAAAATTGTTTCACAATTCACTGTCCGCACGAACGCCTTCCTCCATAAACAGCCCATGGCGGAGGAGGTTGCACTTTCGGACAGGCTTGCCGTTAACCATCACGCAAGCATTTCCCGGCACCCTCCTGCGCAGAGCAAGGAGGTTTCGATGCCGGTTCGCGCGACTGCACGCATGATAGTTCTGGGGCTGCTGCTGGCCGTCGGCTCGTCGGGGGCCGCAACCGCCGACAGCCTGTCCGTGAATCGCCCGAACCCGGCGCCGCCGCCCGTCGCCTCCGATTTCCCCGACGCCACGCTGGTCCGGGTCGATCAGGTGGACTCCACCACGCTGCGCCTGGACGGCATCATCACGCCGGGGGTGGAGCAGCGCTTCACCGACGCGCTGCGCAGCGTCCCGGCGGGCCAGCCGGTGGTGGTCGAACTGTCCAGCCCCGGCGGCTTCACGACCGCCGGCTACCGCATGATCGACCTGATGCTGGCGGAGCGGCAGGCGGGCCGCCCGGTCGCCACCCGCGTGATCGGCGGCCAGTCCTGCGAGAGCATGTGCGTCGGCCTCTATCTGGCCGGTTACCCGCGCTACGCGGCACCGACCGCCGAATTCATGGTGCACGCCCCGCGTCTGGCCGAGAACGGACGCATGACGCTGCGCTCCACCGACCAGATGGTGAAGCGTCTGGTCGCTCTGGGGGCCGCCCCGGCCTGGATCGAGCGGGTGCGGGCCGCCGGCGGCTTTTCCGGCAGCCTCGACTACCGCGACCGCGCCGACCATCTGGCGGCGGTGGGCGCCAACATCGTCACCCACCTGACCCGCTGACCGGCCTGACCCGCTGACCGGCCTGACCCGCTGACCGGCCTTTACCCTTCGCTTTCCACGAGACGCCGGGCGATCTCCGGCATCACCGCCGCGTCCACGTTGGCGAAGGCGAAGCGCAGGTAATCGTCCTGGCCGGGACCGAACATGGAACCGGGCAGGCACAGGATGTTGTGATCGCGTGCCAGCCCTTCGGCCACGTCATGGGCGCGCGTCCCGGTGAAGGGATGCCGGACATAGGCGAAATAGGCCCCGATGCTGGCGATGCGGTAGCGGGTGCCGCTGGCCTCCATCGCCGACTGGAAGGCGTGGACGCGGGCCAGGATGTCCGCGCGCTTCCCGGCCACCCAGCCGTCCAGGGTCTCCAGCCCGAACAGCGCCGCCTTCTGCCCGATGTGGGGCGCGCAGATCGCCAGACAGTCCATCACCTTGCGCGCCTGCGACAGGAACGCCGCGTCGGCGACCACCGCGCCCACCCGGTAGCCGGCGAGGCTGTAGACCTTCGAGAAGCTGTAGAGCTGGACCAGGGTCCGCTGCCAGCCGGGCCGCTGGAACAGCCCGTGCGGCGCCCGCCCCTCCCATTCCGGGAAGTCGCGGTAGGTCTCGTCCAGCAGCAGCTTGACGCCGCGCCGCTCGCACAGCGCGTACAGGGCGGCGATGGCGTCCGGGGAGGCGATGGCGCCGGTGGGGTTGTTCGGAGAAATCAGGACCAGGGCGCGCGTGCCGGCGTCGATCAGCCGCTCGGCCTCCGCCGGGTCGGGGACCAGGCCGTTGTCCTCGCGCAGCGGCAGGGGCCGGGCCTCGATGCCCAGCATGTCCAGCGTCATCTTGTGATTGAAGTACCAGGGTGCGGGCAGGATCACGTTGTCCCCGGCCCGCGCCAGCCCCATCACCGCGACGGCGAAGGCCTGGTTGCAGCCGGCGGTGATCAGCACCTCGTTCGCCGCGACATCGCCGCCGTAGAGCGAGCCGGTGCGCCGGGCCAGCGCCGCCGTCAGCGGCGGGATGCCGTCGATGGCGGTGTAGCGCGCCGTGTCCGGTGCCCGCACCTGCTCGGCCAGATGGGCGGTGAGCGCATCGGCGGGCGGATAGCCGGGCACCGCCTGACAGAGGTCGATCAGCGGCTTGTCCGCCGGAAAGCTGCGGCCTTCCACCCAGCGCCACGCCTCGGCGATGGGCGGGGCCTCCGTGGCGGCGACGAGCGGGTTGACGTCTCTGCGGTCCATTCCCTGATGTCCAGTCTTCGTGGTCCTTTTTGGGGGCGTCATGGTGGACCGCGCCGCCGGGCTTGCGCAAGGGACCAGAACAGTGGGAAGCGCATGGCAGGCAATGGGTGAGGTGCCAATGGCCGAACAGGCAACCATGAAGGCGCAAAGACACGGAGTCTCAAAATCTCCGTCTGTCCGTGTCTCCGCGGTAAAAAGCGCAAAAGGACATCACAACCCGCCGAGCGGTCAGGCGCCGCCCAGCACGGCGTCCGGCTTGCGGCCCACCAGGGATTCATAGACGTCCGGATCGGTCGCCCCCTCCGATCCGAAGACCAGCACGCGGGCGTCGGGGGCGAGGCCCAGGCTGGCCCGCGTGGCGGGGTCCGCCGCGGCGCACAGCAGGCCGGCCAGACCGGCCACGCCGGATTCCCCCGCAACGATGGGCCGCCCGCCGTGCCGCCCTTCGGCCAGCAGGCGCATCGTCGCCACCGCCGCATCGTCGGGGATGGTCAGGAAATCGTCGGCGCCGCGCTCCAGGATCGCCCAGGCCAGCAAGGACACCTCGCCGCAGGCGAGGCCCGCCATGACCGTCTCCAGATCGCCTTCGGACGGCGCCGGGCGCCCCGCCGCTGCGCTCTGGTACAGGCAATCGGCGGCGTGCGGCTCAACCACCACGAAGCGCGGGCGCTGGCGGCCCCAGCTTTCCCAGAGATGGCCGCAGACGGCGGCGGGCAAGGCCCCCACCCCGCCCTGCACGAAGACGTGGGTCGGGCGCTCGCTGGCCGGAAGCTGGCCGATCGCCTCCTCCACCATCACCGTGTAGCCCTGCATCACGTCGCGGGGAATGTCCATGTAGCCGGTGTAGGAGGTGTCGGAGACGACGTGCCGGCCATGCTCCCGCGCGTCCGCCGCCGCCTGCCGCACCGCATCGTCGTAGGTGCCGTCCACCCGGACGACGCGGGCGTCGAAGGATTCGATCGCCTGCTGCCGCCCCTGGGAGCAGTTGCCGGGAATGTAGATGACGCAGCCGCAGCCGAACACCTGCGCGCCCCAGGCGACGGACCGGCCATGGTTGCCGTCGGTGGCCGTGGTCACCGTGATGCCGCGGGTCACCTTGGCGTAGCGCCCCACCACCAGATCCAGCGCGGTCACCGGCACGCCGGGAACGCGGGCCTGCACCTCGCGCACCAGAAGGCGCAGCACGGCGTAGGCGCCGCCCAGCGCCTTGAAGCTGCTGAGGTTGAAGCGGCTGCCTTCGTCCTTGTACCAGATGCGGTCGATGCCGGCGGCGCGGGCCAGCCCGGTCAGGGAGCGCAGCGGGGTCGGGGCATAGCCCGGCCAGGCGCCGATCTCCGCCATCGCGTCCCGGAAGGCGGCGCGGCTCAGGATCGCCCGTTCCGAGGACCCGTAGGACAGATCCGTGTCGGCGCGCGGGTTCGAAAAGAGACGCGGGGTGCCAAGCGGCGGCAGGTCGGACATCGTGTTCGCTCTCCAGCGCCGCAATCACGGCCACGATCACGAAAGCATTGCCGGCCACGCCGCGTCAAGCCACGCGCGTTGTCCCCGGACAAAGCGCCACAAGCTGTGCTAACAGCGCCTCCCCCCGCGGTCCGGCCAAGGCGGCCCAGGACGGCGGGGTTCCCATTCCCGAAGGAGATGGTTCCGTCGTGACGACCGGTTTCAACACCACCGCCGCCGACCAATTGAAGCAGTTCGCCGACCGCATGGAGCGGTTGATGGACGAGATCGACGGCCTGAAGGCCGACCTGAAGGACCTGCGCGGCGAGGTCAAATCCGCAGGTTTCAACATCAAGGCGCTCGACAAGCTGGTCGCCATCCGCCGCAAGGACGCCGGCGAGCAGGAGGCCGAACTGCTGAACGACCTGATGCTCTACGCCCACGCCACCGGCACGCCGCTGGACATCGTGGTGCCCGAACCGGCCGAGTGACGCCGTAAGGATCGTTGCGAAGCCGTATCATGACGTTCCGGAAGCGCAACGTGCTGTTTCGCTTCCGGAACGTGTCATTGCGACGCCGGAACGCTTCCGTTTCGAACACGCATCAAAGCGCCAAAGCCCTACCGCTTCCACTCGCGGCTGGATTTCACGAAGTCGGTCAGGGTGACGCCGATCTTGTCGTCCACGATCACGACCTCGCCGCGGGCGACGAGGACGCCTTCCACATAGACGTCGGTCGGGTCCTTCAGATGACGGTCGAGTTCCACCACGGCGCCGCGGCCCAGCTTCAGCAGATCGCGGACACGCAGCATGGCGGTCCCGATCACCACCTTGATCTCGACCGGCGCGTCGCCGATGGCGAAGGCGTCGCTGCTCATGTCGTCGGACGAGCTGGCGCCCAGCAGATCGTCGATGTTGGCCATGCCGCACTCCTTCACCCAGGGCCGCTGGCCCTTTCAACCGACAAGAGTTACTCCACCGGGCGCGCCGGAGCAACGGCGACGGCCTCTCCGGCCTGCGACAAGGAAGGGAAAACAACAGCACGGATTTGGTTTACCGCAACGGATTGTGTTGTTACCCTGCCCGCCCGATGCGAAACCACAGCCAAGGCCGACCCATGACGACCGATGCACCCGGTTCCGACACCCAGCGCCCGCTGGTGGACAGCGCGTGGCTGAAGGGTGCCCTTGACCGCCCGGACCTCGTGATCCTGGACGTCCGCACGCCCCCGTCGGGCGGCTTCGTCCCCGGCTCCCTTCATTCCGACTACGCGAAGGCCGGTTGGCGGGCGACGGTCCATGGCGTTCCGGGCCTGCTGCCCGACACCGCCTTTCTGGAAGGGCTGATCGGCGGGCTGGGAATCGGCAACGGGGACCATGTGGTGCTGGTGGCCAGCGGCCTGAACGCCCCCGACATGGGGAACGCGACGCGGGTCTATTGGACCTTCAAGACGCTGGGGCACGAGCGCGTGTCGGTGCTGGACGGCGGATTCGCGGCCTGGACCGCCGACCCGGCCAACCCCGTCGCCAACGCGGCTTCCAGCCGCCCCGCCACGGTTTACACCGCAACGCCCCGCGGCGGTCTGCGCGCCACCTTGCCGGAGGTCGAGGCGGCGGTGGCCGGCGGCTCCGTCCCGCTGCTGGACACCCGCTCCACCGACCAGTTCGAGGGCCGGGCCAAGAGCCCGCAGGCCCGCGTTCCGGGCACGCTGCCGGGGGCGGTGCTGATCGAGAACGGCGCCTTCTACTCCGCCGCCGAGAAGCGCTTCCTCTCCGCCGACGCGGTGAGGGCGCTGGCGGAACAGGCGAAGGCCGCCGACGCACCGATCACCTTCTGCAACACCGGCCACCTCGCCACCGTCTCCTGGTTCGCGCTGAGCGAGATCGCGGGAATCGAGGGGGTTCGGCTCTATGACGGGTCGATGTCGGAGTGGACCGCCGATCCGGCCCGTCCCGTGAAGAACGGGCCGGCGTAAGGCTCAGGCCCCCTTGCGGCGCCGGCGGAGCCGTCCGATGTCCGACCGGCGCAGCAGGCCCAGCGCGACGGCCAGCAGCGCATAGACCAGCAGACCGGAAAGGCCGAGCAGCACCAGCCCGCCCAGCCGCTCGAACAGGCCGTGGGCGGTCAGCCAGGACGACAACTGGGTCTGCACCAGCCACAGCGTGCCGCCCATGGCGAGCGCCGCGGCGGCCATGCGCGGCAGGTTGCGCAGCAGCCGTGCGTCGGCGCGGAACAGCCCCCGCCGGGTCAGCAGCCACGCCAGAAGCCCGGCGTTGACCCAGGCGGCGACGGAGGTCGCCACCGCCAGCCCGACCTGGGCCAGCGGCCCCATCAGCGCCAGCTTCAGCGCCACGTTGACCGCGGTCGCGGCCAGCGCCACCCGCACCGGCGTCGCCGTGTCGTGCCGGGCGTAGAAGCCGTTCACGAGGCTGCGGATCACCACGAAGGCGGGCAGGCCCAGCGCGTAGGCTTGCAGCGTGGCGGCGGACTGGGCGGCGTCGGTCGGGCCGAAGGCGCCGTGCTGGAACAGAACCGACACGATGGGCAGGCCGGCGACCAGGAAGGCGGCGGCGGCGGGCAACGTCAGCACCAGCGACAGCTCCACCGCCCGGTTCTGGCTCTCCACCGCGCCGGGCTCGTCCCCGCCCTTGATCCGCCGGGCCATTTCCGGAAGCAGAACGGTCCCCACCGCGATCCCGATGACGCCCAGCGGCAACTGGTTCAGCCGGTCCGCGTAGTAGAGGTAGGACACCGCCCCGGTCGGCAGCAGGGAGGCGATCAGCGTGTCCACGAACAGGTTGATCTGCGTCAGGCCGGAGCCCAGCGCCGCCGGTCCCAGCACCGTCAGGAAACGCTTCACGTCCGGCGTGAAGCGCGGCAGGGACAGCCGCAGCCCCATCCCGGCGCGGCCGGCCTCCCAGTAGAGGTAGAGGAACTGCGCCAGCCCCGCGGCGAAGACGCCCCAGGACAGGGCGTGGCCGACCGTGGGCATCAGCGGGGCGGCCAGGACCATCGCCGCGATCAGGCACAGGTTCAGCAGGATCGGCGCCGCCGCCGCCGCCGCGAATCGCCCCATGCTGTTCAGAACGCCGGCCAGCAGCGATTCCAGGGAGATGAACAGCAGGTACGGGAAGGTGATGCTGGTGAACAGCACGGCCAGCCGGAACTTCTCCGGCTCGTCGGAGAAGCCCGGCGCGAAGACCGTCATGAACTGCGGCATGACCGCCAGGATGCCGGCCAGGAACAGCAACTGCACCACCAGCAGCAAGCTCATCACCTCCTCGGCGAAGCGCTTGGCGGCGGCCTGCCCGTCCTGCACCAGCTTGGCCGAGAAGAGCGGCACGAAGGCGGAGTTGAAGGCCCCTTCCGCGAACAGGGCGCGGAAATGGTTGGGCAGCCGGAACGCCACGAAGAAGGCGTCGGCCACCGGCCCGGCGCCGAGCAGCGCGGCGGTCAGCACGTCGCGCAGGAAGCCAAGGACGCGGCTGACCAGCGTCAGCCCGCCGACGGACAGTATGTTGCGGAGCACGGTGCGTACGGGTCCTTTGATGGGCGGCGTCATCCTAGCGTTTTCCCGGCCCGCGTCACGCCTTTCGGCATGCCAGCCCGTGTGGAATTTGCGTGTGGAATTTGCAGGCGGGCGGCGGAAGCGGTCTGGTAGGATCGCCGCCCACCCATCGCCCCTCCCCCACGTTCAGGCAATCGGAATGTCCATGGCCCAGGGTCTTCCCCTCACCTATCTGGAAGCCGGCGAAGCGAACGGCGGCACCCCTCTGCTGGTCCTGCACGGCCTGTTCGGGTCGGCGCGCAACTGGCAGACCCTGGCGAAGCGCTTCGCGGAGCGCCACCGGGTCTACGCGCTGGACCTGCGCAACCACGGCGGCGCCCCCTGGTCGGACGAGATGACCTACCCGGCCATGGCCGCGGACGTGCTGCGCTTCCTCGACGACCGGGGCTTCGCGCGGGCCGCGGTGGTCGGCCATTCCATGGGCGGCAAGGTGGCGATGACGCTGGCGCTCAACCATCCGGACCGGGTGGAGCGGCTGGTCGTGGCCGACATCGCGCCGGCGGCCTACACCCACACCCACGCCCCCTTCGTGGCGGCGATGAAGCAGGCCAGGCTGGAGGGCTGCACCCGCCGGTCGGAGGTCGAGGCGCAGCTCGCCGAGGCGGTGCCGGAAGCCCCCCTGCGCTCCTTCCTGCTGCAGAATCTCGTCCTGGAGCAGGGCAAATTCCATTGGCGGATCAACCTGGACGCCATCGGCGCCCGCATGAGCGATCTGATCGGCTTCCCGGATCTGGGCGGCGCCCGCTACGACGGCCCCACCCTGTTCATCGGCGGCACCCGGTCCGACTACATCCTGCCGGAGCATCACGCCGCCATCCGCCGGCATTTTCCCAAGGCCGCCATCGAGATGATCGAGGGCGCCGGCCACTGGCTGCACGCCGAACGCCCGCAGGAGTTCGCCACACTCGTCGAAGCCTTCGCGTAAGCGACCGCCCAAAAGAAAACGGGGGCCGCGAAGGCCCCCGTTCTTCACACGCTGGCGATCCGATGTCCGGTCAGAGCGCGCCCTGGCGGGCGCCGGCCTTGCCGACCGGGGCGGCGGACTGGTTGAAGGCGTCGCGCAGGTAGGGCGACAGGGCCTGCCGCATGGTGCGCAGCCACTCGTGGATGATGATCAGCGAGCGGGAGGCGACCGGCGGCGTCATGCCCAGCTTCACCAGATCCTCGCGGGTCATCCGCGCCACGTCGTCGATGCGGTGGCCGGTCAGGCGCGCCCAGGCCGGTGCCGTGCAGGGCGCCATGGAAATGACCTCCACGCCCTCGCGCTCCACCATCTCCGCCTTGCGGCGGGCGTACTGGCTGTCCTCCAACTGCGAGAAGGGACCGGAGACGCCGTTCTCGACCAGAACGCGCTTGGCCTTCGGGGCGATGGTGGCGATGCGCTCCAGCGTGTTCATGCCGGTGGAGAGCGAGGCCAGATCGACGGTGACCGGCACCATGAAGGTCAGCCGCTCGCCCTCGCCGACGTAATAGTCGAAGCCCGACACCTCGGCCCAGTTGAAGAACCACTGGGAGATGTTGCCGCCGAAGTCGTACAGGCGGCCGCCGCGCTGCAGCTCCGGACCGATCTGGTCCCAGAACTCGTAGAAGCCGTCGCCCGAACCCATCATGTTCATGAAGTCCTGGGTGATGCGGCGGTGCTCCACCACCTCCGGACCGAACAGGCGGTTCAGACGCTCGTTCACCTCATACTCGACGACCTTGAGCTGAAGGCCCTCGAGCATGGCGGTCGCCATCAGGTGATGGGACAGCAGCGTCTTGCCGACGCCACCGCGGTCGTTGAGAACGAAGATGGTGCCCAGCATGCGATCGCCTTTCCAGAGTCTGTTCGTAGTCGAATCTTGAGTTGTCGGAGCGTGAATGACCGGCGCCGGGGAAATCGGTGCCGGGGAAATCGGTGCCTGAGCATGACGGCGTTCGAGGGGCGAAGCCGGTTCTTCCGGCGGAGCCGCTGTTCTGCTGGCCGTTTCCGGAACGGGTTCGGGCTCCGGTTCCGGCTCGGCGGCGGCTTCCGGCTGATCGCCGGGCAGGTCCGCGATCACTTCGGGTTCCGCCGGCTTCTCCGGCTCCGCGGCCACATCCCCGGCAGCGGTGTCCTCAGCAACCGTGTCCCCGCCAACCGTATCCTCGGCGGCTGCGTCCCGCCGTCCCGCGGCGAGGGCCGCGCGGTGCACCGCGTCCAGCGTTTCACGCGGGGTCGCGCTGCCGCTCTCCTCCCCGCCCGCAGCCTCGCCCGCAGCCTCGCCGCGCCCTTCGTTGCCGACCAGGAAGAAGGCGGACCGGAGGGTCACCGGCGAGATCGGCTGGTTGTCGCGGGCGGTGACGCCCAGCTTCGCCAGCACATCCGAGATTTCCGCCCAGGACAGACCGCGTTCGCGCATCAGCCCGATGTCGGCGTAGCTTTCGCGGACGGCCTGCATGGCTGAACGGCTTCCAGCCGGACGATCGGCAAGGAGCCGTTCCAGTTCCGCGCGATCAATCGACACCGTGAGTACCCGGCATGCGTGGCTTTGGAGAGGGGTGGGTAGGATTTGTGATACCGCAGGATTCCGTTCCCCCCGGTGCGGAAAAAATAGTACAAGCGATTGGGGGGCGCAAACGGTTTCCAACCATGTTCAACCGCATTAAACCTGTGACACGGCAACCTTCCTTGGTCTCCGGCAGGATTGCAGGATAGGGCCCGGCGTTTGGCGAAGATGCCCTATGATTTCCGCCCGCAGGATCAGCGGACCGCCGACTCCGGGCGGACGCCGGGGACGCCCATCGGCTTCCACGAGCTGCGTCAGGCGTGCGAGATTTCAGCCCTGCGGGAGGATCTGGAACGCATCCTCCAGGACACCGGCGCCCTGCGCGACAGCATCGAGGACGCGGTGGAGCAGGTGCGCAAGCGCTTCGCCACCATGACGGCCGACGAGCTGGCGGATTCCGAGAAGATGGCCCCGCTGCTGCAATTCGCCGTGTCGACCCTGCTGTCCATCCGCGAGGAAGCGCGGCGCATCAACACCCAGACCGGCCCCGTGGACGACGACGACCGCCCCACGCGGACCGTCTCCGAACGCGCCCAGACGTCCGCGCCGGTTCCGGCGGCACCGCAGGCCACGCCCCAGACGTCCCCGCAGACTGCCCCCCAGACCGCACCACAGACCGCACCACAGACCTACGCGCCGCCGCCGTCCGGCGACCCCGCCCCCTCCTTTGCCGAACCGCCGCGCGACGATCCTCCCCCACCGCCTTCGCCGGGGCCGGTCCTGTCGCCCTTCGTGCCGAGAACCCCGGCCCCGGCGCCGCAACGTCCGGCTGCGCCGGACCCCGCTCCCGAGCCGGCACCGTCTCCGTCCTGGCTCTCGCCCCTGTCCGGACGCAAGGGCGGTTCCGGAGCCAACGGCGGCGCCCCTGCCCCACGCAACGGCAACGTGGACTGGCTGAGCCGCCCCAAGCGCTGACATGCCGCCGCCACACTGTTGCGGGAAGGTCGCGCTTCGCCCGAACGCGCCGGCGTCACAGCGATTTTCCTTGAACTTCGAAATGGGTGTGGCTACCACTTTATTTGGTAAATAATTCTTTACCAATAGCACCTGCGGCGACGCATGGGGACGGTGGTCATGGCACGGGACGATATGGATACGCTGACGCGACCGGTGTCCAGCCGGGATTGGCGGCCCCACTGCGGCCCCGCCGCCCAGACCGACCGGCGCGATTCCACCCGGCGCCAGATCCCGGCGGCGATCCGCCCCTTGCGGCTTCTCATCGTGGAGGACGAGGCCCTCGCCGCGGAAGCGGTGTGCATGGCCGTCACCGATCTCGGCCACACCGTCTGCGGCACCGCCCGGACGGAGGAGGAGGCGGTGGCCATCGCCGGGCGCGAACGTCCCGACGTGGCGCTGATGGACGTGCGGCTGGCCGGCGGCGACGGGATCGAGGCGGCGCGGCGCCTGCGCGCCAATTACGGCATCCGCTCCATCTTCCTGTCCGGCTACGCGAACCACGCGATCATGGCCCGCATCACCGAGACCTACCCGCTGGGCGTGGTCAACAAGCCCTACTCGCTGGCCCAATTGAAGCTGGCGCTGGACCTTGCGGCGCGGCGGCTGCACGGCCCGCGCGGCTGACGCCACGGCGCCTCGCGCAAAAAGGAAGGGCGGCCTCCCCCATGGGAAGCCGCCCTTTCCTTTTCTCGGACCTGACGAACCGGGGAGCACCCTTGCTCCTGCCCTTGCTCCTGCCCTTACTCCTGCCCTTACTCCTGAATAAACGCCTTCACGTAGGAGTGGGACAGCGGCTGCACCAGATAGTCGAGCGGGGTGCGGGCGGACAGCAGGATGCGCGCCTCCACCGGCATGCCCGGCTTGATGGTCAGGTTGTGGACCTGATGGGAGTCGCTGTCCTTCAGCTTGATCCGCGCGATGTAGGATTCCTGGCGGGTGATCGGGTCCATCACGCGATCGGCGGAGACGTAGGTGACCGTGCCGTCCAGCGAGCCGACGACGCGGCTGTCATAGGCGGTCAACTGCACCTTCACCGGCAGATCGACGGTCAGCGACTTGATGTCCTTCGGCTGGACCTTCACCTCGGCCAGCAGGGCGCGGTCGTCCGGGATGATGTCCAGGATCGGCTCGTTCGCGGTGATGGTGCCGCCGGCGGCCCAATGGCTGTGCATCACGACGGTGCCGTCGTCCGGCGCCTTGATGGCGCGGGTCTCCAGCCGGTTGGCGGCGTCGCGCATCTGCTCGGCGAGGCGGATGACGTCGCCGCGGGACTTCTCCAGATCGACCAGGACCTTTTCGCGGAAGTCGTTGCGGCGGCGCAGCAGGTCGCCCTCGGCGTCCACGGCGGCCTGGTTGGCCTGGGCGATGCGGGCCTCCAGCTCGCGGTCGCGGCCCTTGAGCTGCGCCTCCTCCTTCTGCTGTTCGACCAGCTTGGTGCGGGTGGCGTTGCCGCGGGACAGCAGGCCCTGGGTGATGCGCAGATCGTCCTCGATGAGCTGGATCTCGCGGGCCAGGAACTTGCGCTGCTCCTGAAGGCTCTTGCCCTCCTCGCGCAGCGTGGCGACGCGCTCCTTGGTCAGGCTGGCTTCGGTGTCGAGCTGGTTGCGGCGGACCTGGAACAGGGTCTCCTGGTTGCCCATCAGCTTTTCCACCGTGCGGTCGGTGCCGCGGCGGCGGACCAGCTCGTCCGGCCACTCGATGGCGGGCTGCTCGAACAGTTCGGCGGTCAGGCGGGCTTCCAGCGCCTGGGTCTCCAGCCAGGAGGTGCTGAGCACCTGGAGCCGGGTCGCCGCCTCCGTGCTGTCCAGCCGCATCAGGACCTGACCGGCCTTCACCTTGTCGCCTTCCCGGACGAGGATCTCCTCGATCTGGGCGGTTTCGGTGTGCTTCACGATCTTGCGGCCCGTCTCCGGGGCCAGGGCGCCGGAGGCCATGACGGCGCTGTGGAGCGGGGCGAGGGCGGCCCAGGCGGTCATCCCGCCGAAGCCCACCGCCAGCACCATGAAGCCGCCGGCAAGGAGCCCGCTGACCCGGGTGTCGGGAACCAGCGCGCGAAGCGCGCCGATCGACGTCATGGTCTTCGTCTTGTAGGTGTTCATGGTGGTGTCGGTCATCACAGAAGGTCCTTGGTCGCCGGAAGTCGCACGGGTTTGGGCTGGGGGTTCCGGCGTCAGCCGGCGGCGCTCTGCACCGGCGCCGGGCCGATGTTGCGCAGGCGGCTCCAGTTCGGGCCCTGCTGCTCCTGGCGTTGCGGCAGTTCGACCGCCATGCCGTTCTTCAGAACGAAGGTCTTGTCGGACAGATCGACGAAGGCCGGGGAATGGGTCAGCACGATGGTGGTGACGCCGCGGCTCTTGGCCTCGGAAATGAACTCGCGCACCGCCTTGTGGCCGATCTCGTCCATGCCGGCGGACGGCTCGTCCAGAACCATCAGCGACGGGCGTCCGTAGCCGGCGCGGGCCACCGCGATCAGGCGGGCCGAGGCGCCGGTGATCGGGAACAGCGGGTCGGTCACCTCGGTCTCATAGCCGCCGGGCAGGCTCTCGATCCAGGAATGGATGCCGGCGCGCTTGGCGGCGTCCTCGACCTTCTCCCGCGTCGTCTCGGTGAAGCGGGCGATGTTCTCGGCGATGGTGCCGGGCAGCAGGTCGGCGCCCTGGGCCATGTAACCGATGCCCTGTTCCGGGGTTTCCGGGTTCAGCGAGGCGACGGCCAGACCGCCCAGCCGCACGGTGCCCGCCGACGGGGTGGCGACGCCGGCCAGCAGACGGGCCAGGACCGACTTGCCGGAGCGGTTGGGGCCGGCGATGCACACCGTCTGGCCCGGCTCGACCGCCAGCGTCACGCTGCGCAGGATCGGCTTCTGGTCGCGGGGGGAGACGAACAGCAGGTTCTCGACGGTCAGGCGCTCGCGCTCCACCGGGATCACCGGGCGCTCCGGCTCGAAGGACAGGCGCTTCAGCAGCGGGTAGAGGCGGCGGAAAGCCTGCCAGGACTTCTGGATCTGGCCCCAGGCGCCGGCGCTCTGCTCCACCGGGGCGAGTCCGCGGCCCACCAGCATGGAGGTGGCGATCATGCCGCCGAAGGACAGGTGCTGCTCGATCACCAGCCACGCGCCGACGCCGGTCACCGCGATCTGCAGGACCATGCGGACCCACTTGGTGAAGGCGCCGATGGCGGCGGCGCGCTCCGTCGAGCGGCCCTGAAGGGCGGAGGTGGTCATGGCGTCGCGGGCCACCGCGTCGAGCGCGCTCGGCCCCATGCGCAGGCCGCGCACCGTCTCGGACCGCGACAGCAGGGAGTCGAACAGGCGCTGCGACCGGCTGGCCGGGGCCTTGCTGTCGTCGGCGAAGTTGCGGACCGCCCAGTTGCTGATGAAGCCCAGCGCCGTCATGATGAGCATCGAGGCGACCAGGATCACGGCCAGCAGCGGGTGGATCAGGTAGATGCCGATGACGTACAGGGGCACCCAGGGCAGGTCCATCAGGGCCGGCAGCGACGGACGGCTCATCGCGGCCTTGACCTCCATGAGGTCGCTGACCGGGGCGGCGTCCGGACGGCCCCGGCCCGAGGCGTCCAGCACGTCGGCGGTCAGCCGGCGGCGCCAGGTGACCTCCAGCGCGTTGCCGGCGCGGGCCAGGATGCGCGCCCGGACGGTTTCCATGGCGGCGCTCAGCGTCAGCGCCATGACGACGATCACCGTCAGCATGACCAGCGTATCGATGTTGCCGGACGGAATCGCACGGCTGAATACCTGAAGGGAATAAAGCGGCATCGCCAACATCAGAAGATTGATGGTGGCGCTGAAGACAAATGCACCAATGAGTACCCTGGAGAAATAACGGCCGCCGTGAGCCATTTCTTTATTGGCCTTTTCAGACCCGCGAGAAAACAGGCGAGGCATTTACAGCCCTCCAATTGTCACCGTTTGAAGCAGTGCCCACTGGATGCAGGCGAGGTCAGTTGGCGCGTTTTTGGTAAATGAAATCTGAAGATTGAGGGACATCACAGGAATGCCACCGAAAACCACCCCCTTTGCGCGGGAAACATCGGCACCTCATGTGAAGGATGGACGCTTTTCCAAAGGTTGAAGGAACACGCCGAATGACCGACACGCTGACCATCGACCCCGGCCATCTGACCCTGCCCGACCTGCGCCGCATCCTGCGGGCCCCGCCCGTCCTGGCGCTGGCCCCCGGCTGCCGCGCCGCCATCGACGCCTCGGCCCGCACGGTGGCGGAGGCGGCGGGCGGGGAACGCGCGGTCTATGGCGTGAACACCGGCTTCGGCCTGCTGGCGAAGAAGCGCATCCCCCCGGATCAGGTGCGCGAGTTGCAGCGGCGGTTGGTCCTGTCGCACAGCGCCGGCACCGGGCCGGACCTGCCGCCGGGCGTGGTGCGGCTGATCCTGGCGCTGAAGGTCAACGCGCTGGCGCGCGGCCATTCCGGGGTGCGCATGGCGGTGATCGAGGCGCTGCTGGCCCTCCTCAACCACGGCGTCCTGCCGGTGGTCCCGGCCAAGGGGTCGGTGGGGGCGTCGGGCGATCTGGCGCCGCTGGCCCATCTGACCGGCGTCCTGATCGGCGAGGGCGAGGCCGACGTGGACGGCGAACGGCTGCCCGCCGCCGCCGCGCTCGCCCGCGCCGGCCTGTCGCCGCTGGTCCTGGAAGCGAAGGAGGGCTTGGCCCTGCTCAACGGCACGCAGGTGTCCACGGCGCTGGGTCTGGCCGGTCTGTTCGCGGCGGAGGACGGCTTCGCCGCCGCCCTGGTCGCCGGGGCGCTCAGCGTCGATGCCGCTCTGGGCAGCGACGGGCCGTTCGACGCGCGCATCCACGACCTGCGCGGCCAGCCGGGCCAGCGCGACGTGGCCGCCCGCTACCGCGCGCTGCTCCAGGGCAGCGGCATCCGCGACTCCCACCGCGAGGGGCACGAGACGGTGCAGGACCCCTACAGCCTGCGCTGCCAGCCGCAGGTGATGGGGGCGGTTCTGGACCATCTGCGCTTCGCCGCGGGCGTGCTGGAGCGCGAGGCGAACGCCGTCTCCGACAACCCGCTGGTCTTCCCGGACAGCGGCGACATCCTGTCCGGCGGCAATTTCCACGCGGAGCCGGTGGCGCTGGCCGCCGACGTGCTGGCGCTCGCCATCGCCGAGACGGGGGCGCTGTCGGAGCGGCGGATCGCGCTGCTGATGGACACCCACCTGTCGGGCCTGCCGCCCTTCCTGGTCGCCGACGGCGGGCTGAACAGCGGTTTCATGATCGCCCAGGTCACCGCGGCGGCGCTGGCCAGCGAGAACAAGCAGATGGCCCACCCGGCCAGCGTGGACAGCCTGCCGACCTCCGCCAACCAGGAGGATCACGTGAGCATGGCGACCCACGCCGCCCGCCGCCTGTCGGACATGGCCGACAATCTGGCGGGCATCGTGGCGGTGGAGTTGCTGGCCGCGGCCCAGGGGGTGGATTTGCGGGCGCCGCTCGCCTCCTCCCCCGCGCTGGAGCGCGCCCGCGCGCTTCTGCGCGCCCGCGTGCCGGTGTGGACGGAAGACCGCGCGATGGCCCCGGACATCGCGGCGGCGAAGCGGCTGGTGACGGAGGGCGCCTTCCGGCCCTTCGCGGACGGCGTGCTGCCCTGATCGGCGACGCGGGCTGAGACAAGACCGCGCAGGCGGCTCCAGCCGGTTTTCGTCAATTCGTTGAAGGGCTAAGGTTCCGGCCAGACTGCGGCAACCGCTTCACTTCAAACCGGAGACCATCATGGAAGGGCGCAAAGTCCCCTCGGTCGTGTTCAAGACCCGCGTGCGCGACGAAAGCATCGGCGGCCCCAACCCGTTCCGCTGGCAGGACGTGAACAGCGACGAGCTGTTCGCCGGCAAGCGCGTCGTGGTCTTCTCGCTGCCCGGCGCCTTCACGCCGACCTGCTCCAACCAGCAGGTGCCGACCTACGACAAGCTCTATCCGGAAATCCGCGATCTGGGCGTGGACGAGGTCTACTGCATCAGCGTCAACGACGCCTTCGTGATGTTCCAGTGGGGCAAGCATCTGGGCCTGAAGAACGTGAAGCTGATCCCGGACGGCTCGGGCCATTTCACCCGCCGCATGGGCATGCTGATCAACAAGGACCATGTCGGCTTCGGCATGCGGAGCTGGCGCTACGCCATGGTCGTGACCGACGGCGTGATCGAGAAGCTGTTCGAGGAGCCGGGCATCAACGACGCCGGCGAGGGTGGCGACCCTTACGGCGAGTCCGCCCCGGAGACGGTCATCGCCTATCTGCGCTCGCGCTGAGCCTTTTTTTAACCCTCTCCCCTCCGGGGAGGGGGGTTTTCTCCCCGTCCTTTCAGGCCGGGATGGCGGTCGCGCCGACCTGATCGTCCTGGCCGGCCTCCGCCTTGCGGCGTTCGTGGGCGGCCCAGGCCCGCTCGTGCAGGTAATAGGCGACCGTGTTGCACAGCGGCTCCACCAGCGCCAGCGCGCCGCCCACCGCGATGCTGCCGGTCATCAGATAGCCGACCGTGAACGCCACCGTGAAGTGGATGCAGGCAAAGCTGAAGGTCTTGGTCATCGCGGAACTCCTGAACGCCGCTGTTTTTGTTCAGCTTCAGCATGCCCGCCGGACGGCGACAGGTCCAATCGAATGATTGAAACAAATCGATAGCCAATCCCTATCGTTCAACGGAAGGGCCGGCGACGGTCGCCGGCCTCCGGCACGCTGCCGCGGCGCAGCCGGGTGCCCGGCGGGACGACCGCGAAGGGGCGGCTGTGCGCCGGTTCCAGCAACCGCACCTCCGGCCGCTTGAAGACGGGAATCAGCGCCGCCCCGGCCACGAAACCGCCGACATGCGCCCGGAAAGCCACCCCGCCGCCGTCGTCCGTGGTCGGGGTGGTAACCCCGCTCAGGATCTGGCCGGCGAACCAGAATCCCAGCACCAGCACCGCCGGCACGCTGATGACGCGCACGATGATGATGAACCAGAAGAAGACGCCGACATTCGCCCGCGGGTGCAGCACCAGATAGGCGCCCAGCACCCCGCCGATGGCCCCGCTCGCCCCCAGCATCGGCACTTCGGAGGCCGGGTTGGCGATGCTCTGCGCCAGCGCCGCCGCCGTCCCGCACAGCAGGTAGAAGACCACGAAGCGGCCCCGCCCCATGCTGTCCTCGACGTTGTTGCCGAAGATCCAGAGGTACAGCATGTTGCCGGCGAGGTGCAGGACCCCGCCATGCATGAACATGGATGTGACGACCGACATCCAGGGCGGGATCGCCCGCAGCGGCTCCGGCAAGTCGGCATAGCCGAACAGCACCGCCGGGATGACGCCGAAGGAATAGACGGCGAGGTTCCCGCCCCGCGCGCCCAGCGAGAGCTGCCACAGGAACACCATCACGCACAGCGCGATCAGCGCCATGGTGACGACCGGCGTCCGCCGCGTCGGGTTGTCGTCGTAGATGGGGAGGAAGAGCATCGGCGGCGCCTTCGGTTGGGTCGGGCCTCTCCAGTACGATGGCCCCGCCCATCGCTTCCGCCAAGACACGCGGCGAGCAGGCAAAGAAAAACCGGCGCCCGTTGAGGGGCGCCGGTTTTGCGTTTCTGCATCGACAGGCCGATCAGGTGCCCTGCGGTTCCGGGTCCATCCCGCCGCTCTCCTTGGTGGTCGGCACCGAGGGGCGGCGGCCCGAGGTCGGGGTCGGCTGCTTCGGCGGGGCCGGGGAGAAGCCCTCCCGCTCGTCGTTGCGGATCAGCGGCTCGCCGCGCAGCAGGCGGGCGATGTCCTCGCCGCTCAGGGTTTCGTACTCCAGCAGGCCCTTGGCGATGGTGTGGAGCTGGTCGATGTTCTCCGTCAGGATACGGCGGGCCTCGCCATAGGCTTCGTCCACGATCCGGCGGATTTCCTCGTCCACCGTGCGGGCGGTGGCGTCGGACATGTTCTTGTGCTGGGTGACGGAGTGGCCGAGGAAGACCTCCTGCGTCGGCTCGCCGTAAAGCAGCGGACCCAGCTTGTCGCTCATGCCCCATTCGGTGACCATGCGGCGCGACATGTCGGTCGCCATCTTGATGTCGCCCGACGCGCCGGTGGTGACCCGCTCACGCCCGAAGATCAGCTCCTCCGCGATGCGGCCGCCCATGGCGACGCGCAGGTCGGCCAGCAGCTTGGCCTGGGACAGCGAGATGCGGTCGCCTTCCGGCAGGCGCATCACCATGCCCAGCGCACGGCCGCGCGGGATGATGGTGGCCTTGTGCACGGGATCGCTGTCCGGCTGGTGGATGGCGACGATGGCGTGGCCAGCCTCGTGATAGGCGGTCAGCTTCTTCTCGTCCTCGGTCATGACCATGGAGCGGCGTTCCGCGCCCATCATGACCTTGTCCTTGGCGGCCTCGAACTCGGCCATGCCGACGACGCGCTTGCCGATGCGGGCGGCGAGCAGGGCGGCCTCGTTCACGAGGTTGGCGAGGTCGGCGCCCGAGAAGCCGGGGGTACCGCGCGCGATGACCTTGGCGTCCACGTCCGGAGCCAGCGGCACCTTGCGCATGTGGACCTTCAGGATCTTCTCGCGGCCCAGCACGTCGGGGTTCGGCACGACGACCTGGCGGTCGAAGCGGCCCGGACGCAGCAGCGCGGGGTCGAGCACGTCCGGACGGTTGGTCGCGGCGATGAGGATGACGCCCTCGTTCGCTTCGAAGCCGTCCATCTCGACCAGCAACTGGTTCAGGGTCTGCTCGCGCTCGTCGTTGCCGCCGCCCAGGCCGGCGCCGCGATGGCGGCCCACGGCGTCGATTTCGTCGATGAAGATGATGCAGGGGGCGTTCTTCTTGCCCTGCTCGAACATGTCGCGGACGCGGGAGGCACCGACGCCCACGAACATCTCGACGAAGTCGGAACCGGAGATGGTGAAGAAGGGCACGTTGGCTTCACCCGCCACGGCGCGCGCGGTCAGGGTCTTGCCGGTGCCCGGCGGGCCGACGAGCAGCACGCCCTTCGGGATCTTGCCGCCCAGGCGCTGGAACTTCTGCGGGTCCTTCAGGAACTCGACGATTTCCGCCAGTTCCTGCTTGGCCTCGTCGATGCCGGCAACGTCGTCGAAGGTGACCCGGCCGACCTTTTCCGTCAGCAGGCGCGCGCGGGACTTGCCAAAGCCCATGGCCTTGCCGCCGCCCGACTGCATCTGACGCATGAAGAAGATCCAGACGCCGATCAGCAGCAGCATCGGGAACCAGGACAGCAGCACGGAGAACAGCGACGGCACGTTGCTGTCGTCCGGAACGGCGCTGATGCGCACGTTCTTCTGCGTCAGCCGCTCGACCAGCCCGGCTTCGGGCGGGACGAAGGTGCTGAAGGACCGGCCATCGGTGAAGTGGCCGGACACCTGGCTGCCTTTGATGGTGACGTCGGCCACTTGGCCGCGGTCCACTTCGGCGAGAAGCTCGCTGAACGGAACCGTCGTCTGCGGGCTGCGCGTGGAAGAGCTCTGGAACAGATTGAACAGGGCCACCAGCAGCAGCCCGATGATGATCCAGAGCGCGAGATTCTTGCCGAAATTGTTCACGTCGAAAGCCTTTCTGCGAACCCTGCGCGGAAAGGTAGGCCGATGCGGAGCCATCCCTCCCGGGCTTACGGGCACGTTCCCAGATTAAATAATGCCGACACCGTCCGAAACAACCGGAAAAGCTGGACCGGCCAACGCCACCCCGGGAGCGTGCAAAGCCGCCGCCGAAAGGGTGAATCCCGGCCGCGCGAAACCCAGATGCGGCACCGCCGCCAGCCCCTTCCCGTCCCACAGGGCCGGCAGCGTCTCGCGGACCGGTTCGGGCAGGCCGATGCGGCCCGAATCCGGGCGGGCGGACAACGCTATCCGCCACCCGTCCCGCCCCAATTTCGCCACGGCGACCGGGCCGCCCGGGCCGCCCGCCAGCCGAACGGCGAATCGGCGGTCCCACCAGACCTCTCCACCCGGGGTAAGGCTCAGCCGTTCGGTGACTCCAACCGGTTCGCGCGCGATCACCAAATGCCCCCGGCGCGGCAGGATGCGGCAGCCGCCCAGCGTGCGTCCCCGGAACCCTCCCCCCGTGATCTCGGCGAACAGGCGCTCCGCCGCCTCGTCCTTCGGCGGATAAGGGGCGCCGCCGGTCGCCGCGATGCAGCGGGCCAGGGCGCGCAGGCCAAGCTCCTCCGGTGCCTTCAGCAGGGGGTCCGGGTCCAGCCGCAACCAGCCCTCCGGATGGACCTCCGCGGCCTCCGCCAGCAGGGCGGCGGTTCCGGCCTCCAGGGCGTTGCGGGCGCGGGCGGCCCGGCGGGCGAGGCCGG
>NZ_JAUJFI010000020.1 GCF_030849505.1 Azospirillum isscasi
CCCCGCCCCGGCCCAGCGCGCCGATTCCGCCAGACGGCGGCCCAGCCACAGCGCGGCGACCAGCCCGCCCATCAGCACCGCGACGGCCAGCGCCGCGACCTCGCCCACCTGGACCACCAGCACCGACAGCAGCCAGAGCGCCGTCAGCGCCAACGCCCCGCCCAGCACCCGGCGCAGCCCCACCATCCAGCGCCCGGGGCGCGGCAGCAGCCGGGCGGCGCCTGGGAAGGCGGCGATCAGCAGGTAGGGCAGCGCGAGCCCGACGCCCAAGGCGGCGAAGATGGCGAACACCTCCAGCACTCCGCCGGCCAGCGCGAATCCCACCGCCGTCCCCAGGAACGGTGCGGAGCAGGGCGTGGCGAGCAGCGTGGCGAAAGCGCCCGTCGCGAACTGCCCGCCCAACCTTTGTCCCTCTGGCCCATCTCCTTCCGTCCCGCCCATCCGGTCGGCGATGGCGCGGGGCAGCGGAAGCTCGAACAGGCCCCACAGATTGGCGGCGAACAGGGTCACCAGGACGACCATGAAGACCAGGAACAGCGGTTGCTGGAACTGGATGCCCCAGCCCACCATGCCACCCCCAGCCTTCACCGCGACCAGCACCGCCGCGAGGATCATGAAGGAGGTCAGGATGCCCGCCGCGGAGGCCAGGAAGCCCGCCCGCACCGCCGCGGGCGCCCGCCCGCCGTGCTGCACGATGGACAGCAGCTTCAGCGACAACACCGGCAGCACGCAGGGCATCAGGTTCAGGATCAGCCCGCCCAGCAGAGCCACCCCCAGCATGGCGAGCAGCCCCGCCGGCGCCCGTCCGGCGCCCCCGCCGAGGCCCGCCGCCGCGGTCGCCGGGGTTTCCACGGAGCGGTTGCCGTCCACCACGGTCAGCGTCATCGCCCGTCCGGCGAGGTCCAGGCCGGGAGGCGGGTCGGTCGCGTCCATCCGCAGGATCACGCGCCGGTCGCCGTCGAGGAATTGGCTTTTCGGGGCGGCGAAGGTGACCGGCGGCTCGGTTTCCACAAAGACGTCCGGGGCGACCATCGGATCGCGGGCGGTCACCTCCACCTCCAACGCCGCCCCCTGCCCGCGCACCGCGGTGACGGTCAGGCCGGAGGCGCGCCCGTCGCCGGGCACCAGCGCCTGGGCGCGGGCGATGCCGTTGGCGGACGGACCCGGCACCGCCGGTCCCTCGGGGATGGACAGGCTCAGCGCCACCGTTTCCGGCACGCAGATGGTCGAGCAGACCAGCACCTCCGCCTTCAGCGCGAGGTCCAGCGCCTTGCCGGGCTCCGCCGGGGTGGCGGCGATGGGGAACAGCACCTCCGCGTCATAGCCCGCCGTCTCGAAACCCAGCACGGTGAAGCGGTGCGGCGCCGGATAGATCAGCTCCGTCCCTTTCAGGTTCCTCGAGCCCGACCAATCCAGCCGCGGCGCGAAGCCGGCGTCGCCCGGCGTGCGCCAATAGGTCTTCCAGCCCGGCTCCAGCCGGACCTCCAGCCCCAGCGGGATCGTGGCGAGGTCGCCCACCCCCTGCACAGACGCGACGAGCCGCGCCTCCACCGGGCCGGACTTGACCCAGGAGCCGGTTTCCGCCCGTCCCGGTCCGGGTGCGGCCAAGGCCAGGATGGCGAGCAGGAAGGGAACAAACCTTTTCATCGCACCGACTGTTCTCATATCAAGACGCAGCGGGCCGCCGATCGGCCGCGGCTGTATATGGATGACAAAGCTTGGCCCGTGCTGTCACACTCGGGCGAAGACGGATGCGGGTGGCCGCCATCGGCCCCACCCGTCCCCCGCCGACACAAGGATAGCGCCCATGCCGCACCTGACCAAGTCCTCGGACTATCTGACCGGCCAGTTGCTGATCGCCATGCCGGGCATGACGGACCCGCGTTTTCAGCGGACCGTGATTTATATGTGCGCCCACAACGAAGACGGCGCCATGGGCCTCGTCGTCAACCGCCTGTTCGGGTCCGTCACCTTCGAGGATTTGCTGGAGCAGCTTGAGATCGACATCCAGGAACCGGTCGCCAACATGCCCGTCCATTATGGCGGTCCTGTGGAATCCGGACGGGGATTCGTCCTGCATTCGACGGATTACGTGCGGGACGGCACGCTGGTGGTGGACGACGAGGTGGCTCTGACCGCGACCATCGACATCCTGCGCGCCATTTCGGAGGACCGCGGGCCGCGCCGCAACATCCTGCTTCTGGGTTATGCCGGCTGGGGGCCGGGGCAGCTGGACGCGGAAATCCAGGCGAACGGCTGGCTGAACGTTCCCTGCGACGAGTCGCTCCTGTTCGATCCCGAGTTGGACACCAAGTGGGAACGCTCCATCGCCAAGCTCGGCGTCAGCCTCTCCATGCTGTCGGCGGAAGCCGGACACGCGTAACGGTCCTGGAGAAGATCGCCCTCCGGTCGTATCCTACGATGGTACGCGAGCGGAGCCCGCAACGGACGCCGAACTGAAAACCATCCTGACCGTCCTTCTCGACAAGGTCGAGCGCATCGACGCGACACTTCCGACCCTCGCCACCAAGGACGACGTGGCGCGCCTCGAAACGCGCGTAGACCGGCTGGAACAAAGTGTGGACCGGCTCGAACGGAACATGCATGAGTTCGGCGACGAGCAGCGTCAGATGAAGGAGATGGTCGGCGTGCTCCGGATGCGGGAGATCGGCCGTCTCGACGGGCGGATCGACCAGTTGACCCTGGAGGTCGGCCTGGGCCGCAAACCCGCCGCGTTGTGAACGGCGGGGACTTCACGAGCACGCTCCGGATTTATAGGCTCTTGCTGGCAATCGCCATGGCGAGGCCGCGCGCCTGCATCAGCTCGCCGCAGCGCTCGACCAGTTCGTCGCCGGCGTAGACCGCCCAGCCGCTCTGGAAACCGGACGCCTCATAGCGCAGATCGACGCGGCGCCCGTCCAGTTCGACGGCGTAGGTCAGGGAATCTTCTTTCGTCCAGGTGGGCTTCTCAGACATATCCGCCTCTTTCGATGCGAAGGACATGCCGTCAGCCTGCACCCGCTCCGTTAATCGCGGGTTAAGCCGACCGGAGCCGGGCGCCGGGAAAAAGGGCCGCCGCCCCCCAACCGAACGGGCTATCCCCGCCATTCCTCGCGCAGGATGGCGTAGAGCACATGGTCCCGCCACGCCCCGTCGATGCGCAGGTAACCGCGGGCATAGCCCTCATGCGTGAAGCCGACCTTCTCCAGCAGCCCGCGGCTCGGCGCGTTGGTCGGCAGGCAGGCCGCCTCGACCCGGTGCAACCCCAACTGGCCGAAGGCGAAGTCCAGCACCAGCCGCGTGGCGCCGGAAATGTAGCCGTTGCGCGCGTAGGGTTGCCCAACCCAGTAGCCGAGCGTCGCCATCTGGGCCACGCCGCGCCGCAGGTTGGTCAGCCCCAGCCCGCCGACCAGCCGGTCGGTCGCGCGGTCGTAGACGAGGAAGCTGTAGCCCTGGTCGTCGCGCCATTCCTGCGCCTGCCGCCGCAGCCGCCGCCCGAAGGCGGCGCGGGTCAGGGCGTCCGCCGGCCAGGTCGGTTCCCACGGGGTCAGGAAGGCGCGGGAATCCGCCCGCAGGTCGGCCCATTCCCGCCAGTCCCGCGGCAGCGGAGGGCGGATGTAGCAGACCGGCCCGTCCAGCCGGATCGCCGGCGGGCTGATGAGACCACCGCCGAGCAGGCGGATCATGCTGCCCCTCCCACCCTGGCGCGTCCCTTACCGAAGCCGCGCGGCGATGCGGTCGTACTCTTCGAGCCGCCCGATGGGGCCGAGGGCGGCCACGGTGGGACGGCTGTCGCGCAGGCGCCGGGCCACGCGGACGATGGAGTCGCGGTCGACCGCGCCGATCTTCTGCACGATCTCCTCCACCGGCACCGGGCGGTTGTAGACCAGAATCTGCTGCCCCAGCTGCTCGCAGCGCGACATGGAGCTTTCCAGCGCCATCAGCGTGCCGGCCCGAAGCTGGGCCGCGGCGCGGGCCACCTCCTCGTCGGTCACGTCCTCGGCCACCCGCATCAGCTCGTCGCAGACGACGGGAACCAGTTCCGCCACCTCGTCCTCGCCGGTGCCGGCGTAGACGCCGAACAGCCCGCCGTCGCGGTAGGCACCGGAGAAAGTGTAGATGGAATAGACCAGCCCGCGCTTCTCCCGCACCTCCTGGAACAGGCGGGACGACATGCCGCCGCCGAGCAGCGTGGACATCACCGAATGGGCGTAATAGTCCGGATCGTGCACCCCCACCCCGTCGAAGCCCAGGACGAGGTGCATCTGCTCCAGATCCCGCGCCTCGCGGAAGTCGCCCCCGGCGTAGCGCGCGTCCTCGGACTCCGGCGCCGGGCGGGAGGACAGCCCCTCGAAGGCCGACAGCGCCATGTCCACGAGCCGGTCGTGCTCCAGCCGCCCGGCGGCGGCCAGGACGATGCCGGGCGCGCCGTACTGGCCGTCGATGTAGTCCACCAGCGCCGGGCGCGACAGGGCGCCGACGATCTCCGCCGAACCGAGCACGGGCCGCCCCAGCGCCTGCCCCGGATAGGCGGTGGACTGGAAATGGTCGAAGATGATGTCGTCGGGGGTGTCGACCGACTGGCCGATCTCCTGAAGCACCACCGTGCGCTCCCGCACCAGCTCCTCCTCGTCGAGGACGGAGTTCTGGAGCATGTCGGCGATGAGGTCCAGCGCCAGCGCCGTGTCGTCGTGCAGGACCTTGGCGTAGTAGGCGGTCTGCTCGCGCGTGGTGTAGGCGTTGAGCTGGCCGCCGACATTCTCGATCTCCTCGGAGATGCGGAAGGCGGAACGCCGCTTCGTGCCCTTGAACAGCATATGCTCGACGAGATGCGCCACGCCGTTGACGGTCGCCGGTTCGTTCCGCGTGCCGACCCCGACCCAGCAGCCGAGCGAGACCGACTGCACGCCGGGCATGGTGTCGGTGGCGACGCGCAGCCCGTTCGGCAGCGTGGTCACGCGGATGCTCATGCGGCCTCCTTGGTGGCGCGGGCGCGGGCGACGACGAACTCCTGGACCGCCGCCAGATCGTTGGGCAGCTCGGACAGCCGCTCCTCCCGCTCGTAGAGGTCGGACAGGCGCGGCGGCAGGGCCGGGCGGTGGCCCGTGGCCTTCTCCACCGCGTCGGGGAACTTGGCGGGATGCGCGGTCGCCATCACGACCAGGGGGATCGCCTCGTCCACGGGGGCCACCCAGGCCGAATGGACGCCGACGGCGGTGTGCGGATCGATCTGATAGCCGCCGGTCTGGTTCCAAACCCGGCGGATGATGTAGCTGGTCAGCTTATCGTCGGCCCGGTCAGCCGTGAAGACCCCATGAGCTTCGACGAGCTGATCGGGGGTGACCTCGAACTTGCCCTCCGCGCGGAAGCGGTCCATGGCGGCCTGCACGGCGGTGCCGTCGCGGCCCAGCAGATCGAACAGCAGCCGCTCGAAGTTGGAGGAGATCTGGATGTCCATGCTGGGGCTCAATGTGGGCACGACCGGGGCCGCCGACATGGTGCCGCTGTCGAAAAAGCGGGCCAGGATGTCGTTGGTGTTGGAGCCCACGACGAGCCGTTCCACCGGCAGGCCCATCGCCCGCGCGCCGTAGGCGGCGTAGACGTTGCCGAAATTGCCGGTGGGCACGGTGAAGGCCACCTTGCGGTCCGGCGCGCCCAGCGCCACCGCGGCGACGAAGTAGTAGACGATCTGGGCCATGATGCGCGCCCAGTTGATCGAGTTCACCGCCGACAGGCCCATCTTGTCGCGGAAGGCCATGTCGTTGAACATCGCCTTCACCAGATCCTGGCAGTCGTCGAAGGTGCCGTGCAGGGCGATGTTGTGCACGTTGTCCGACAGGACGCTGGTCATCTGGCGGCGCTGCACCTCCGACGTGCGGCCCTTCGGGTGCAGGATGAAGATGTCCACGTTCTGGCGGTCGCGGCACGCCTCGATGGCGGCGGAGCCGGTATCGCCCGAGGTCGCGCCGACGATGGTCACCCGCTCCCCGCGCTTGGCCAGCACATGGTCGAACAGGCGCCCCAGAAGCTGCAGCGCCACGTCCTTGAAGGCCAGCGTCGGGCCGTGGAACAGCTCCATCACCCAGGTGCGCTCGTCGATCTGCACCAGCGGCGTCACGGCGGCGTGGTCGAAGCTGGCGTAGGCGTCCGTCACGATGGCGCGGAAGTCGTCCTCGGCGATGGCGCCGCCCAGGAAGGGCAGCATGACGCGCACGGCGATCTCGCTGTAGGGAAGGCCGCGCATCGCCCGGATCTCGTCCGCCGAGAACTGCGGCCAGCTTTCCGGGACATAGAGGCCGCCGTCACGCGCGAGACCGGCCAGAAGGACTTCTTCGAAACCCAGGACCGGGGCTTGGCCCCGCGTGCTGACGTACTTCAACGCACACTCTCCGACGCCTGAAGGTGGCCGACGCGGTGGCGGGCCGGCGACTCTTGTGGAACGGGCATAGTTAGCGCCCTCCCACACGCCGTGCAAGCGGCGGGTTCCGGGTGCATTGCAATCATGCTTCCCTCTCCCGCCCCGGGAGAGGGTGGCGCCGAAGGCGCCGGGTGAGGATCGCGCGAGGATCGAAGACCAGCCCTCTTGCAGCACCCTCACCCTTCCCACGCCTGCGCGTGGGGCCCTTCCCTCTCCCGGGACGGGAGAGGGGCTTTTACAAGCCGCCGATCAGGCGCCGGTGTGGACGTCCAGCGGGTCGTGGTAGGGCGCCGACGGATCGTGCGCGGCGTCCGCCGGATGGAGTTCCACCGCCGTCTGGGCGGCGAGCGCGGCGCTCACCGAGGCGGCGGCGCCGTGGTCCACCGGCTGCGGCTGGCTCACCGTGTGGGACAGCACGTTGACGTCGCCCTCGCCGCCATCCAAGGCCAGCGCCTGGGCCGTCGCCGGGGACCAGGGGGCCTTGGCCGCGCTGCCGCCGCCGTCGAACAGGCCCTCCTTGATGGCGTTGTACTTGGTCTGGTCGACCGTCTGCCAATCGTCCTTCAGGATGCCGCCGGTGTCGCCCGAGTTCGGGTTCCAGGACCAGTAGGTCCAGCTCGCCCCTTCCTTGCCGGCGCCCAGGTCGTTGGTGCCGTTGCCGTCCAGGTCGCCGTTCATGTAGTCGATCAGCTTGGCCATGTAGGCCTTGTCCTGGCCGGTCTCCAGCTTGCCGCCGAACTCGCCCACCAGCACGGGGGCCTTGTTGTCCTTCAGCAGCCAGCCCCAGTTGTCGGTGTACTGGCCCGGCAGGTTGTTCGGATAGTCGCTGGCCTTGAACCACTCCATCTCGTGGATGGACGGGCCGTAGGAGTGGACCGAGTAGACCAGCTTGCCCGGATTGTCGAATTCGATCGGACGGTCCTTGGCGCCGCGCAGGTTGCCGCCCCACCATTCCCACTGGTTCTCGTGGATCTCGACGCC
The DNA here is from genome assembly GCF_030849505.1 of Azospirillum isscasi. Taxonomy (GTDB): domain Bacteria; phylum Pseudomonadota; class Alphaproteobacteria; order Azospirillales; family Azospirillaceae; genus Azospirillum; species Azospirillum isscasi. The sequence continues at coordinate 7,400 of NZ_JAUJFI010000020.1, forward strand.
CTCGACCAGCAGCAGCCAGTCCTTGTTCACGGACTGGATCTCGTTGCCGATGCGCTCGGCGGCCCAGGCCCAGTCGGTGGCCTTGTCGCCGCCGCCCCAGGTGGCCTGACCGTGCGGCTCGTTGTGCAGGTCGGCGCCCACGACCGTGTCGTTGCCCTTGTAACGCTCGGCCAGCATCTTCCAGTTTTCGATCATCTTCGACTCCGGGTACTTGTCGTCGTACCACAGGCCGTTCTCGTTGGCCGACGCACCGTCGCTGGAGCGGTGATGGTCGAGGATGACCTTCATGCCGATGCGCCCGGCGTAGTCGATCACCTTGTCCATGACCTCAAGCGGCGACTTGTTCGCGAGGTCGGGGTTCTTGGAGGTGTCGATGCCCGTCGCCCGGTCGGCGTCCAGCGCCGCGTCGCTCCACGGCAGACGGATGGTGTTGAAGCCCAGCGCCTTCATCTGGTCCATCATTCCCCAGTAGCCGCGCGTGTCCATGCCGTTGGGGTTGAAGACGAAGCCCTCTCCGCCGAACCAGTTGACGCCGGTCAGCTTGACGTTCTGGCCCGACGAATCGACGATCTGGTTGCCGTCCGTGTGCAGGAAGCCCTTGGCGATGCTCATTGTTTCCAGCCTCGTTGCCGTTCGCGTTGGGCTGAAGGCTGATGGTTTATGGTTAACGAAATATTGCTGACAATGCCGCGCAATTGCTGCAATCCTGGGCATGTGTGATCATGTCCGGATGGGCGGATTTTCGCGGCATTTTACTCAACAGCACGACGCCGAGCATTTCCGCTGATTTGGGCGTCCTGTGCCGCCGGATCGTTCCTCCGCCCCGAATGGGTCGCCAAGACGAAGGAGGATTACCGGCCAGCCTTTTGCGCACGGAGATTTTGCATTTTCCCATCGGCCCCTTCGCCCTTCCCCGTTCCTCGCCCGCCTCGCGGAGGAGAGAAGATGCGAGGAGCGGCGCCGTTCCCACCCCATATCGGAGTCAGACAAGGGCTCGGGTGGAGGAAGGGAGGTCGAGCGCCTCCGGACGCGAGCGGGAATGTCCCGCCGGAGGGCGATTTCCACCCGTCCGTTTCACAGCGCTGCGAGCGCCGGACCGTTCCTTGCTTTTTGCAGGCGGCGGCCCGGCACCGGTTGCCGAATAAGACAGCCTTCGTTACCTTTTTGCCTATCGAACAAACACAAGAAGCGGCGCGCCGAACGCGCCCGGAACAGCGCCGTTTCAGGGCGCAGACAAGGGGATGGAACAATGGCTCTCGCAACCGTGACCCTGGACGACAAGTACGCGCTTGAACAAGGGCGCGTGTACCTGACGGGAACCCAGGCGCTGGTGCGCCTTCCGATGATGCAGCGCCAGCGCGATCTTGCCGCCGGGCTGAACACCGCCTGTTTCATTTCGGGTTACCGCGGATCGCCATTGGGCGGCTTCGACCAGAATTTGTGGAACGCCCGCAAATTCCTGGAGAAGAACCACATCCGCTTCCAGCCCGGCGTGAACGAGGAGCTGGGCGCCACCGCCGTCTGGGGCAGCCAGCAGGTCGGCATGTTCCCCGGCGCCAAGTACGACGGCGTCTATTCCATGTGGTACGGCAAGGGGCCGGGGGTGGACCGCTCCGGCGACGTGTTCAAGCACGCCAACGCGGCGGGCACGTCGCGCAACGGCGGCGTGCTGGTGCTGACCGGCGACGACCACAACGCCAAGTCCTCCACCTTCCCGCACCAGTCCGAACACGCCTTCATGCACGCGATGATCCCGGTGCTGAACCCGTCGGGTGTGCAGGAGATCCTGGATTACGGCCTGATCGGCTGGGCGATGAGCCGCTATTCCGGTTGCTGGATCGCCATGAAGACGATCGCGGAGACGGTGGACACCTCCGCCTCCGTCACCATCGACCCGCACCGCGTCAGCCCTGTCATCCCCACCGATTTCCCGATGCCGCCGGGCGGGCTGAACATCCGCTGGCCCGACCCGCCGTTGGAGCAGGAATACCGGCTGATGAAGCACAAGCTGTACGCCGCCCTGGCGTTCGCGCGTGCCAACCGGCTGGACAAGGTGATGATGGCCTCGCCGCGCCCGCGCTTCGGCATCGTCACCACCGGCAAGAGCTATCTGGACGTCCGGCAGGCCTTCGACGAGCTGGGCATCACCGAGGCGATGGCCGCCGACTGGGGCCTCACCGTCTACAAGGTCGGCATGCCCTGGCCGCTGGAGCGCGACGGCGTGCGCCACTTCGCCGAAGGGCTGGACGAGATCGTCGTGGTCGAGGAGAAGCGCGCGGTCATCGAGAACCAGCTCAAGGAACAGCTCTACAACTGGCACCCCGACGTCCGCCCCAAGGTGGTCGGCAAGTTCGACGAGCATGGCGAGTGGATTCTCCCCTCCGCCGGCGAGCTGTCGCCCGCCCAGATCGCCGTGGTCATCGGGCGCCGGCTGGAGCGCTTCGTGGACAACGAGAACCTGAAGCGCCGCGTCGCCTTCCTCGACGCCCAGGAGAAGCAGAAGGCCCATCAGGCCCGCGTCGTCCGCAAGCCGACCTTCTGCTCCGGCTGCCCGCACAACACCTCCACCCATGTGCCGGAGGGCAGCCGGGCGCTGGGCGGCATCGGTTGCCACTACATGGCGACGTGGCTGGACCGCAAGACCGACACCTTCACCCAGATGGGCGGCGAAGGCGTGCCCTGGGTCGGGCAGGCGCCCTTCACCGAGGAGAAGCACATCTTCGCCAACCTCGGCGACGGCACCTACTACCACTCCGGCATCCTGGCGATCCGCCAGTCGATCGCGGCGAACGCCAACATCACCTACAAGATCCTGTTCAACGACGCCGTGGCGATGACCGGCGGCCAGCCGGTGGACGGCACGCTCACCGTCCAGTCGCTCGCCGCCCAGCTCCGCGCCGAGGGGGTGGGCCGCATCGTCGTCGTGTCGGACGAGCCGGAGAAGTACGGCATCGGCGACGGCCTGCCGCAGTACACCGGCGTCGAGCACCGCGACGACCTGGAGCGCGTGCAGAAGGAGATGCGCGAGATCCCCGGCGTCACCGCCCTGATCTACGACCAGACCTGCGCCACCGAGAAGCGCCGCCGCCGCAAGCGCGGCAAGATGGTCGATCCGGCCAAGCGCGTGGTCATCAACGAACTGGTCTGCGAGGGCTGCGGCGACTGTTCCGTGAAGTCCTCCTGCGTGTCGGTGGTGCCGCTGGAGACCGAGTTCGGGCGCAAGCGCCAGATCGACCAGTCGAGCTGCAACAAGGACTATTCCTGCACCAAGGGCTTCTGCCCCAGCTTCGTGACGGTGGAGGGCGGGCAGCTCCGCAAGCCGAAGCCGGTCGAAGCGAAGACGGGAACCGCCAAGGCCGGCGCCGACCCGTCCGACCTGCGCATCCCCACCCTGCCCGCGCTCGACCGGCCCTGGGGCATCTACGTCACCGGCGTCGGCGGCACCGGGGTGGTCACCATCGGCGCGCTGCTCGGCATGGCCGCCCACATCGAGGGCAAGGGCGTCGGCGTGCTGGACATGACCGGCCTCGCCCAGAAGGGCGGCGCGGTGACCAGCCACATCCGCATCGCCGCCACGCCGGAGGACATCCATTCCGTGCGCATCGCGGCGGGCGGGGCCGACGCGGTGGTCGGCTGCGACCTGATCGTCGCCGGGGCGGGCGACGCCCTGTCGAAGATGGCGCACGGCCACACCCGCGCGGTCATCAACACGCACGACACCATCACCGTGGACTTCCTGAAGAAGCCGGACTTCACCGTGCCGGTCCGCGATCTGGTGGCCGACATCCGCAAGGCCTGCGGCGAGGGGGCGGTGAACGCCTTCGACGCGACCAAGCTGGCCACCGCGCTGATGGGCGACAGCATCGCCACCAATCCCTTCCTGATGGGCTATGCGTGGCAGAAGGGCCTGATCCCGATCACGGCGGAGGCCATCCTGAAGGCCATCGAGCTGAACGGCGTGGCGGTGAAGATGAACACCGACGCCTTCAACTGGGGCCGCCGCGCCGCCGTCGATCTGGCCGCGGTGGAGGCCGCCGCCAACCCGCCGCAGGAGCAGGCCGCCGCAAACGCCAATGGGCATGATCTGTTCATCCTCGACCAGCGCCGCCCCTCCGCCGGCCTGGACGAGACCATCGCCCGCCGCACCGCCTTCCTGACCGACTATCAGGACGCGGCCTACGCCAGCCGCTATCACGCGCTGGTGGACTGGGCGCGGCGCGTCGAGGGGCAGAAGGTCCCCGGCTCCACCGCCCTGACGGAGGCCGTGGCCAAGGGCTACTTCAAGCTGCTGGCCTACAAGGACGAGTATGAGGTGGCGCGGCTTTTCACCGACACCGGCTTCGTCGAGCAGGTCGGGCGGATGTTCGAGGGCGACTACAAGCTCGTCTTCCACATGGCCCCGCCGGTGATGGGCGAGACCGGCGAGGACGGCGGCGAGCCGAAGAAGAAGCGCTTCGGCCCGTGGATGCTGAAGGCGTTGCGCCTGCTCGCCAAGGGCAAGCGCCTGCGCGGCAGCCCGCTCGATCCCTTCGGCTGGCTGGCCGAGCGCCGCATGGAGCGCCGCCTGATCGTGGAGTACGAGACCACCATGGGCGAGATCCTGCACGGGCTGACCCGCGAGAACCACGCCACCGCGGTGGCGATCGCCGGCCTGCCGCAGGAGATGCGCGGCTACGGCCCGGTGAAGGCCCGCAACGTGGAGGCGGCCAAGGCGAAGGAGGCCGCCCTGCTCGACGGCTTCCGCCAGCCCGCGGCCCCGCAGCCGATGGCCGCGGAGTGACGGTCAGGTAAGGGGGAGGAGGATCAGGGCGGCAGGTCCAGCGCGTTGAGGGCCTCCGCCCAGACCTCGGCGGACCGCAGCGGGTGCAGATGGTGGTCGCCGGGGTTCGGGCTGCGGAACGCCTCGGCGACCAGCCCGCTGTCCGGATCGCTGATGCGCTGGGTGATGTCGATGAAGGGCAGCCCGCGCGCCGCCGCCTCGTCCCGCAGGCGGGCGTTGTAGCGGTGGGTCAGGCCGGTGCGCTGGCGCAGCGTGGCGGTCACCTCGTGCCGGGCGCGGGCGACCTTGCCCCAGCTCTGACCGTCGCGGATGGTCGGCAGCACCGCCCCGGTCAGCACCAGCGTGGGATAGCCGCCGTCCAGCAGATCGTCCAGGAAGGCGGCAAGGGCGGCCACCGACTCCTCCAACTGCCGTTCCACGCAGTCCCCATGGGTCTGCGCCCGCCACCAGATGACAAAGCCGCAATCGACCTCGCCGAGCTGGATCACCGGGATGGCGTCCGGATGGGCGGGGAGCAACGCCTCCTTGAAGAGGGTGACCGCGTGGGTATGGCTTTCCGGGTTGCGCAGCCCGACCGCGGTCGCACCGGGCACCGGCAGGCTGCGCGCCGGACGGTTCAGCAGGCACAGGTTGGCGGCGACCTCGAAGGATTGCACATGGCTGTCGCCGATGAAGTACCAGCCCCGCATGCCCTGGTCCCGAGCGCCTCTATCAAGAGATGAGCCTTTGCACCGGACCCCCATCCCGACCCTCCCCCACCTTCGGCGAGGGAGGGAATTTGAGCCCTCCCCCGCGAAGTGGGGGAGTTGGGTGGGGGCCCACCGCGACCACCTTCCGAACACATCGATGGGCGCAGCCTACCCGCCTCAGCTGTCCTTCGGCTTGTGCGTGTCGCTGATCGGCTGGACGCCGCCGGGCTGCTGCTCCTGCTGCGGCTGGGGCTGCTGGTCCTGCGGGGGCTGCTGGTTCTGCTGGGGCGGCGGCTCGGGACGGCGGGGGCCGGCCTTGACGTCGTTGTAGACGGCCTCGGCGATGCGCAGCAGGTCTTCCTTGGGCATCCGCCCGGCCAGCGCGTAGGCCAGCGGGCCTTCCACCCAATAGATGGTCGCCACGTCGCCGTTCTGCGAGAAGCCGAACTTGGCCGGGTTGCCGGAGCGCGGGGCGCCGACGAACAGGGTCACCCGCTTGTTGGCGTCGTTCACGTACATGTACTGGGCGCCGGCGCCCTGTTCGGTGGGCAGCGACCGCCCGCCGATCAGCCGCAGGCCGACCTTGCCCAGGTCCGGGCCGAAGACGTCGCGCCCCACCCGCTTGGACAGCCAGCTGTTCAGCTCGTCCTGATTGTCGGCGCCAAGCTCCACCTGGAAGCGTTCGTCGGAGGTGTAGAAGCGGTGGGCCTGGGTGGCCTCCTCCGCGAAGGTCTGGAGCGTCTGGCGCTGCTGGACGATCGGCGACTGATCGACCGCGCCGCGGCCCAGCCAGCCGCCGCCGGCACCACCGACGATCAGCATCACCGCCGCGGCCATGCGCACCCAGGAACGGCCATGCCAAGGGGCGGCGTTGTCGTTGCCGGGCATGCGCCCGCGCAGCTTGTCCGTCAGCTCCTCGACCGGGCCGCTGGCCGGCTCGCGCAGCACGGGGTCGAAGAGTTCGTGCAGCAGCGCGGCCTGGGCGCGGTAGTCCTCTGCCCGGCGGGCGGCATCGGGGTCGTCGGCCAGCCATCGCTCCACGAAGAGCCGGCGTTCCGGAGCCAGTTGCCCATCCACATAGGCATGCAGTTCGTCGTCCGTTACGCAATGCGCGTTCATCACTTCACCCGCCTGAGGGTCACCGAGCCCTCGTTCGCCAGCTTCGCCCTGACCGCCTCGCGCGCCCGCGAGAGGCGCGACATGACGGTCCCGATCGGCACGCCGAGCATCTCGGCGACCTCATCGTATTTCAGGCCCTCCAGCGCGACGAGGAGCAGCACCTTGCGCTGTTCCTCCGGCAGATCGTCGAGAGCGCGCATCATCTCGCGCAACTCCACACGTTCCTCCTGCCGGGCCGGCGTCACCAGCTTCGACTCGACGCTGTCCACATCGACCTCGTCGGGCCGCGCCGCCTTGGAGCGGACCTGATTGACATGGACGTTGTGCAGGATGGTGAACAGCCACGCCCGCAGGTTCGTCCCCGCCTTGAAGGTGTCGGCGCGCGCCACCGCACGCGTCAACGCCTCCTGCACCAGATCCTCGGCATCCGAACGGTTGCGCAGCAGCGCACGCGCATAGCGGCGCAGCGACGCGATGTGGACTTCCAGCTCGACCCCGAACTTGCTCAACCGCGCACCCGATTGTTGCCGCAAAGGCACCACGGACCGCCGGGTGGCGGATCATGGCACTCCTTCAGGTAGGAACGGGTGGCGCGCCCTCCCAGGGCCGAGCCCGACACAGGACCCGGTACGCCAGGGTGAACGCGCCCCGCTCATCGTTTATTCCAGACTTTGATGGGCGTGCAGCAAAAATTCGGCAAAATCGGGGCGGCGCCGGAAAGCTCCGCCTTGTGGCATATCGCCGCTGAGTGCGGATGAACCGGCGATTCCGGCCTGCGGCTTGGCAAGATCGGCCACAGTGCGTCATAAGGGCCGGGCCATGGCACGCCATCACGACACCATCGAGATCCTGGTCACCGCCCGCCATCTGGAGGCGCAGGGCATCCGCCCGACCGCGCGCATGGTGCGGCTGGCGATGGGCGGCGGAAGCAACGCGGCCATCGCCCAGGCGCTGGCCATGGCGGAACTGACCCCGCTGGAGGAGTTGATCCGGCGGCGGCGCGACCAGCTCGATCTCGACATCACCAACGCCCGCCGCGCGCTGGCCGAACTGGAGGCCGAACAGGTCCGGCTGGACGAACTGGCCGAGTCCCTGAGCGGGCTGGACAAGGGCTGACCCGAAAAGAAAACCCCTCCCCCGGGCGGTGCCGGGGAAGGGGCTTGGAACGCAGCGCCGTTGCCGGCGGGACCGGTCAGCCCTGATGCGACTTGGCGTAGCCCAGCGACTGCAGGGCCTCGGCAATCTCCGGCAGAATGCCCGGATCGTCGATGGTCGCGGGGGTCTTGTAGTCCTGGTTGTCGGCGATCTTCTGCATGGTGCCGCGCAGGATCTTGCCCGAGCGGGTCTTCGGCAGACGGTCCACCACCACGGCGCGCTTGAAGTCGGCGACGGGGCCGATCTGCTCACGCACCAGCTGCACGACCTCCTTCACGATGTCCTCGTGCGGGCGGGTCACGCCGGCCTTCAGGCACAGGAAGCCCAGCGGCACCTGCCCCTTCAGGTCGTCGGCGACGCCGATGACCGCGCATTCCGCCACGTCCTTGTGGCTGGCCAGGACCTCTTCCATGCCGCCGGTGGACAGGCGGTGGCCGGCGACGTTGATGATGTCGTCGGTGCGGGCCATGATGTAGACGTAGCCGTCGTCGTCGATGAAGCCCGCGTCACCGGTCTGGTAGTAGCCCGGGTAATCGGACAGGTACGACTTCTTGTAGCGCTCGTCGGCGTTCCACAGCGTCGGCAGCGTGCCCGGAGGCAGCGGCAGCTTCACGCAGATGGCGCCGATGTCGCCGCGCGGCACTTCCTTGTTCTCGGCGTTCAGGATCTGCACGTTCCAGCCCGGCATCGGGCGGGTGGCGGAACCGTACTTGATCGGGAACAGGTGCACGCCCAGCGGGTTGCCGGAAATCGCCCAGCCGGTCTCGGTCTGCCACCAATGGTCGATGACCGGAACGTTCAGATTGTCCTCGGCCCAATGCAGCGTGTCGGGGTCCGACCGCTCGCCGGCCAGGAACAGGGCGCGGAAGTGCGACAGGTCGTACTTCTTCAGCAGCTCGGCGTTCGGATCCTCGCGCTTGATGGCGCGGAAGGCGGTCGGGGCGGTGAACAGCGTGCCGATCTTGTGCTGCTCGATCACGCGCCAGAAAGTGCCGGCGTCCGGCGTGCCCACCGGCTTGCCTTCGAACACCACCGTGGTGCAGCCGTGCAGCAGCGGGCCATAGACGATGTAGGAGTGGCCGACCACCCAGCCCACGTCCGACGCGGCCCAGTACACCTCGCCCGGCTGGACGTTGTAGATGTTCTTCATCGTCCACTTCAGCGCCACGGCATGGCCGCCGTTGTCGCGGATGACGCCCTTCGGCTGGCCCGTGGTGCCGGAGGTGTAGAGGATGTAGAGCGGGTCGGTCGCGGCCACCGGCACGCATTCCGCCGGCTCGGCCTTGGCGACGGCCTCCGCCCAGTCGATGTCGCGGCCCTCGACCAGGGTCGCGGTCTCCTGCGGGCGCTGGAAGACGATGACGCTGGACGGCTTGTGCTCGGCCTGCTCGATGGCGGCGTCCAGCATCGGCTTGTACTTGACGATGCGGTTCGGCTCGATGCCGCAGGAGGCGGAGACGATGGCCTTCGGCTGGGAGTCGTTGATGCGGGTCGCCAGCTCATGCGGGGCGAAGCCGCCGAACACCACCGAATGCACGGCGCCCAGACGCGCGCAGGCCAGCATGGCGACCAGCGACTGCGGGATCATCGGCATGTAGAGGATGACGCGGTCGCCCTTCTCCACGCCCTGGGCGCGCAGCGCGCCGGCGAAGCGGGCGACCTGATCCTGAAGTTCGGCGTAGGTGATGGTCTGCACGGTCTTGGTGACCGGGCTGTCGTAGATGATCGCCGCCTGGGCGCCGCGTCCGGCCTCCACATGGCGGTCCACGGCGTTGTAGCAGGTGTTCAGGACGCCACCGGTGAACCAGCGGTAGAAGGGAGCGTTGCTGTCGTCCAGCACCTTGTCCCAGCGCTTGATCCAGGTGATGTCCTCCGCAGCCTCGCCCCAGAACCCATCGGGATCGGACAGAGAGCGGGCGTGGATCTGGTTGTATCGATCGGCCGAGCTTTGGCTCATGGGGGGCGTCCCTTTTATTTTGTCTTGGTTCGCGTTTCTCCGCAGCCGCGCAATGAACGTTCACGCAGCGGCCCCAATCTGCGTCAAAGCTGCACCGTTTGGCAAACGGCATTCCGGAAGGTGCGGCGGGCTGTCGCACCACCTTCGTCGAAGGCCACGACCGCCCGCCGCCACTCCCGGAGGTTGGTCACGGTTCCAGTTGCAGGAAACCGGCGGCCAGCGCCGCGCCGCAGAACCCGACATCCTCGATGTAGGTCTTCTTGTCCGACACGCGCACCCGCCCGCAGGGGCGCTGCGGGTTTGCGGTGTCGATGGGCATGACGTGGCCGACGCCCTTCAGCAGGACCGTTTCCACCCACAGCGCGTTGGCGCCCGCCGGGGCGTAGCCCTGCCGCACGGCGCGGTCCGGCCAGGAGGGCTCCTGCCCGATGACCACGGGGGAATCCGTCTTCAGGCCATGGAAGGCCGTCCACTGGTTGGTCAGGTAGAGGGCGTTCTGCGGGTCCACGGTGCAGTCCGCCGCTCCCTGGACGATCAGCACCCGCGGACGCCCGGCGGGGTGCTGCGCCCGCTGCACCGTCTTCGCCCATTCGCGGCTGTCGTAGCCGCCGGACCGCGCCTTCACCTCGCCGCAGGCGCGCATCACGGAGATGCCGCACATCGACGCCGCGGACTGCATGCTCTGGGCGCACAGCGCCGGCACGCCGGCGAACAGCGCCCCACCCGCGAAGACCTGCGGATAGTCGGCCAGCAGGGTCGCCGCCATGCCCGCCCCCGCCGACAGGCCGGTGACGTGGATGCGGTCGGCCTCCACCGCCGGGCCGCCGGACCCGAGCCCGTGGCCGGCGCGGACCGCGCCGATCATCGAGACGATGGCCGCCGCCTCGCGCGGGACGTACCCCTTCAGCGGGCTGTTCAGCCGGTCGGCGAAGTTGAAGCAGCCGAGCGGGTTGCCGTAGCGCCCGAAGCCGCCGGTTCCCGCCATGGACAGCATATTGTGCTTCTGCGCCGGCAGCAGGGTGACGAAGCCATGGGCGTCGGCCATGTCCTTCCAGCCGGAATCCTCGAAGAAGGTCCGGGCGTCCTGCTCGCAGCCGTGCAGAAGGACCAGCAGCGGCGCCTTGCCGCGCGCCCGCGCGCCGTCCGGCACATAAACCAGCGCCGACAGGGCCGTGCCCTGCGCGTCGTAGACGCCGGCGGGTAGTTCGACCGGCGCCGGCTGGGCGAGCGCCGCAGCGGCGGGCAGCAGCCCCGACAAGACGAGCAAAGCCGCCGCCACCGGCTTCCGTAAGCACACCCACAATGACACCACGACCCTCTCCTTCCCGCGTTCGGAGGCTCCATTCGCGGCACCCCGAGGCACCGCATGACCGCCCATAAAGAAGCGGCAATCATCACTTGTGAACCGCAAAATTTCAAAGATCAGAAGTGATTGCATACTTGCGTATGGTGGATTTTGATTTGGAGACGGAGCGTTCCCCGCCCGCCATCCGGGCCGGCCCGCGCAGCCCGTTGCGGCCCGTTGCGGCCTTGTCTCTGGCCTATTGGGAAACGGGACGTTATGCATGTCCCCATGAGCATCGACCCGCCCATCACCGGCATCCGCCCGATCCTGACCGTCGTTCACCCCAACGGCGAGCGGCTGATCCTGGCGCGGTTGACCAACCTCGGCGGGTCCAGCCAGTCCAACCGCTTCGTCCTGCGCCGCGCCGACTTCCGCGCCCCGTGGGAGCAGCCGGACAAGGGCTATTTCGGTTACGCGGAGGTCGCCCGCGCGCTGGACGGCAACGGCTGGCGCGGCTGCGCCATCGAGGCGATGCCCACCACCGACCCGGAGGAGCGGCGCACCCGCCAACTCGCCCGCAAGAAGCTGCACCTGCAATGCGTCGAGGCGGCGATCCGCCGGGCGCAGGAAAGCCCGGTTCCCTGAGCAGCCCCCCACGGCAGCCTTCCCCGGAACACGCGCGGCGCTTATATCCCCTTCCAAGCACAGAACGGAGGGACAGATGACCCGCAGCGCCGCCCCGCACCCGATTGGCATTTATCTTGGCGCTCCACCGACCGGCATGCCCGACACCGCCCTGGCCGCCGCGGGGGACGGACCGGACCTCGGCGTCCTGCCGTCCTGGGACCTGAACGACCTCTATCCGGGCATGGAGTCGCCGGAGCTGAAGGCCGACCTGGACCGGATGGACGGCGCGTCCAAGGATTTCCACGCGACCTACGCCGGCAAGCTGGCCGGGCTGGACGGCAACGCCTTCGCCGCCGCCATCCGCGAGTACGAGCGCATCGACGAGGTGCTGTCGCGGGTGATGTCCTACGCCGGGCTGGTCTACAACGGCAACATGACCGACCCTGCCATCGCCAAGTTCTACCAGTCGGCGCAGGAGCGGGTGAACGGCATCTCCACCCACCTCGTCTTCTTCACGCTGGAGATCAACCGGCTGGAGGACCGGGTTCTGGACGCCAAGCTGAAGGCGTCGAAGGATCTGGCCCGCTACGCCCCCTGGCTGCGCGACGTCCGCCTGTTCCGCGAGCACCAGCTCTCCGACGAGGTGGAGCGGCTGCTCCATGAAAAGCATGTGGTCGGGCGCGCCGCCTGGAACCGCCTGTTCGACGAAACCATCGCGTCCCTGCGCTTCCCCATGGGCGGGAAGGAGCTGACCTGTGCCGAGGCGCTGAACCGCCTGTCCGACCGCAACCCCGCGGTCCGCAAGGAGGCCGGGACGGTGATCGGCCGGGTGATGGGCGACAACATCCGCCTGTTCGCCCTGGTCACCAACACGCTGGCCAAGGACAAGGAGATCGACGACAAGTGGCGCAACTACAAGGCGCCGACGTCGGCCCGCAACCTGTCCAACCGCGTCGAGGACGAGGTGGTGGACGCGCTGGCCGCGGCGGTCAAGGACGCCTACCCGGCCCTGTCCCACCGCTACTACGCGATGAAGGCCAAATGGTTCGGGCAGGACCATCTGGACTATTGGGACCGCAACGCGCCGCTTCCCGACGACGCCGACCGCAGCATCCGCTGGGACGAGGCGCGCGACCTCGTGCTCGGCGCCTATGGCCGCTTCTCGCCGGATCTGGCGGATCTCGGCAGGCGCTTCTTCGACAACGCCTGGATCGACGCGCCGGTGCGCCCCGGCAAGGCGCCGGGCGCCTTCGCCCACCCCACGGTGCCCAGCGTCCACCCCTATCTGCTGGTCAACTACCAGGGCAAGACGCGCGACGTGATGACGCTGGCGCATGAGCTGGGGCACGGCGTGCACCAGATCCTGGCCGGCGGCCAGGGGCACCTGTTGTCCGACACGCCGCTGACGCTGGCGGAAACCGCGTCGGTGTTCGGCGAGATGCTGACCTTCCGCGCCCTGCTCGACCGCGAGACCGACCCCAAGCGCCGCAAGATCATGCTGGCCTCCAAGGTCGAGGACATGCTGAACACGGTGGTTCGCCAGATCGCCTTCTTCGACTTCGAACGCCGCGTCCACACCGAACGCCGCGACGGCGAGCTGACCGCGGAGCGGCTGGGCGAGATCTGGATGGCGGTGCAGACCGAAAGCCTCGGCCCGGCGCTGCGCTTCGACGAGGGGTACCGGAACTACTGGTCCTACATCCCGCACTTCATCCATTCGCCCTTCTACGTCTACGCCTACGCCTTCGGGGACTGCCTCGTGAACTCGCTTTACGCGGTCTATCAGGAGGCGGAGACGGGCTTCGCGGAGAAGTATCTGGCGATGCTGTCGGCGGGCGGCACGCTGCGCCACCAGGAGCTTCTGGCGCCCTTCGGCCTGGACGCCTCGGACCCGGCCTTCTGGCAGAAGGGGCTGAACGTCATCCGCGGCTTTGTTGACGAACTGGAAAATCAGCCCTGAACCGTATGTCTGGCCGGGATTTCTTGACGAACGTCAAGAACCCATAATCTCAGGATGGGTATGGTGGCCTCCAACGATCCCTTCGGAGACCACCATGCCCACCCTCTCCATCCCCGCCTGGGACTCCTCCCTGGAAGTCGGCAACGCCGTCATCGACGCCGACCACAAGGAAACGGTCGAGCTTCTGGCCGAGGCCGCCAAGGCGTCGGACGCCGACCTGCCCGCCCATTTCAACGCCTTCGCCCAGCACCTCCGCGACCATCTGGACCGTGAGGAGGGGCTGATGCACCAGTACGGCTTCCCGCCGACGCCCATCCACGTCCATGAGCACAACCGCGTCCGGCTGGAGCTGGAAGGCATCGCCAAGCGCATGGCCGCCGGCAATCTGGCGCTGGTCCGCGGCTACCTGACCGAAGTCGTGCCGGAGTGGTTCATCAACCACAAGAACACCATGGACAGCGCCACCGCCGCCTGGATCCGCAGCCAGGGCGGCTGATCCGCCGCCCGAATCCGCCGCCTCCCGGCGCCAAAGCCACGCAGACACCGAATTGAGGGGTGACTCCGTCCGGAAGAACACCGGAAGGAGCCCTTTCCCGAATGGCATGAACATGGGTGTAACTTTACCCTTGTTGCGCCAATCCGCTCCGGATATTCGCGAAAATTGCTGCTTTGACGTGGGAGGTGCTTGATGGGCGATGTCACGCTTCGCACCGCCGACCGGCGGGACGCGACCCTTTCCGAAAGGGCCGTCAACGATCTTGCCGCCCGTCTGCGCGGCCCGCTGCTCACCCCGCAGACGGCGGGCTACGACGACGCGCGGACGATCTGGAACGCCATGATCGACCGCCGGCCCGGCCTGATCGCCCGCTGCGCCGGGGCCGCCGACGTCATGCAGGCGGTGCGCTTCGCGCGGGAGAACGGGCTGCTGGTCTCCGTGCGCGGCGGCGGCCACAACATCGCGGGCAATTCCCTGTGCGACGGCGGGCTGCTGATCGACCTCGGCGCGATGCGCTTCGTCCATGTCGATCCGGCCAGCCGGACCGCGCGGGTCGCCCCTGGCGCCACGCTGGGCGACCTGGACCGGGAGACGCAGGCTTTCGGGCTGGCCGTGCCGGTCGGCATCAACTCCACCACCGGCATCGCCGGGCTGACGCTGGGCGGCGGCTTCGGCTGGCTGACCCGCAAGTACGGGCTGACGGTGGACAACCTGCTGTCCGCCGACGTGGTCACCGCCGACGGCCAGTTCCTGCGGGCAGGCGCCGACGAGAACCCCGACCTGTTCTGGGCCATCCGCGGCGGCGGCGGCAATTTCGGCATCGTCACCTCCTTCACCTTCCGCCTGCACCCCGTGGGGCCGATGGTGTTTGCCGGGCTGGTCGTCCATCCCTTCGAGGGGGCGGGCGGGCTGATGCGCCGTTACCGCGACGCCACCGCGGCCCTGCCGGACGAGGCCACCGCCTGGGCCGTGCTGCGCAAGGCCCCGCCCCTGCCCTTCCTGCCGCCGGACGTGCATGGCAAGGAGGTGGTGGTCATGCCCGTCATTTACGCCGGAGACGACGAAGCGGCGGCCCGCAAGGCGCTGGAGCCGGTGCTGTCGCTGGGCACGCCCGTCGGGGAGCATGTCGGCCTCATGCCCTACGCGGCGTGGCAGGCGGCCTTCGACCCGCTTCTGGTGCCGGGCGCGCGGAACTATTGGAAATCGCAGAACTTCACCGGGCTTGAGGACGGGCTGATCGACCTGCTGGTCGAGGAGGCCGGGAGGCTGCCCTCCGACCAGTGCGAGATCTTCATCGGCCTGCTTGGTGCCGCGGCCAACCGCGTTCCGGCGGACGCCACCGCCTATCCGCACCGCGACGCCGTGTTCGTGATGAACGTGCACGCGCGCTGGAACACCCCGCCGGAGGACGCCGCCTGCATCGGCTGGGCGCGCGGCGTGTCCGACCGCGCCGCCGCCTACGCCACGGGCGGCGTCTATGTGAACTTCGTCACCGACGACGAGCAGCGCGTCCAGGCCGCTTACGGCCCGAACTACGAACGCCTGCGGGCGCTGAAGGCGACGTACGACCCCGGCAACATGTTCTGCGTGAACCAGAACATTGCGCCGGGCGCGTGAAAGCGCCGGTGCGTTCCGGTTTCGTCCAGCCTGGGACTCGCCTTTCGGCCCCGCCGCACCCACCTATTCGGCATGCCGAACACGGATGAGAACAGGCTGGGCGGCCGGATCGCGCGGTATGCGCGGGTCGGGACCGCCGTGGGGGGCCTTGCGGCCCGTTTCGCCGGAGAACGGGTGCTGGGCATCCCCCTGGAGCGGGATCGCCACGCCGCCGAACTGCGCGCCGCGCTGGGCGGGCTGAAGGGGCCGCTGATGAAGGTGGCGCAGCTTCTGTCCACCATCCCCGACGCGCTGCCGCGGGAGTATGTGCAGGAGCTGTCGCAGCTTCAGGCCGACGCGCCGTCCATGGGCTGGCCCTTCGTCAAGCGCCGCATGGCCAGCGAGCTTGGCCCCAACTGGCACAAGCGCTTCCGCCATTTCGAGCAAACCGCCGCCGCCGCGGCCTCGCTGGGGCAGGTGCATCGCGCCGTGGGGCCGGACGGGCGGGATCTCGCCTGCAAGCTCCAGTACCCGGACATGGCCTCCGCCGTCGAGGCGGACCTGCGCCAGCTCGGCCTGATCTTCGCCATCTTCGAACGCACCGACAGCGCCATCTCCACCCGGCAGATCCAGGCGGAGATCGGCGCCCGCCTGCGCGAGGAGCTGGATTACGAGCGCGAGGCCAAGCACGCCCGCCTCTACCGCGCCATGCTGGCCGACACGCCCGGCGTCCATGTCCCGGCGGTGGTGCCGGACCTGTCCACCCGGCGCCTGCTGACGCTGGAATGGGTGGAGGGCCGCAAGATCCTCGACTTCGTGAAGGACCATCCGGACGCCCGCGACGCGCTGGCGATGAACATGTTCCGGGCCTGGTACGTGCCCTTCTACGGATACGGCGTCATCCACGGCGACCCGCATCTGGGGAACTACACGGTGCGGCCCGACCGCTCCATCAACCTGCTGGATTTCGGCTGCATCCGCGTCTTCCCGGCCCGCTTCGTGAAAGGCGTGATCGACCTCTACGACGCGCTTCAGACCGGCGATCAGGACAAGGCGGTGGAGGCGTACCGCACCTGGGGCTTCGGCAACCCGTCCAAGGAGCTGGTGGACGTGCTGAACATCTGGGCGCGCTTCGTCTACGCCCCGATCATGGACGACCGCAGCCGCCGCATCGAGGAGACCAACGCCGGCCATTACGGGCGCGAGACCGCCGCCAAGGTCCATGCCGAGCTGCGCCGCGTCGGCGGGGTCGAGGTGCCGCGGGAGTTCGTCTTCATGGACCGCGCGGCCATCGGTCTGGGCTCCGTCTTCCTGCATCTCCAGGCCGAGGTGAACTGGTACCAACTGTTCCACGAGATGATCCGCGGCTTCGACGTGGACGCCCTGCACGCCCGCCAGACCGCCGCCCTGACTGCCCAGGGCCTCCCCCTGCCCGAATGATCGCCGACTCGTAATGCTTCCCCCGTCCCACCGCTTTGGTCTATACGAGCGGCTCCCATGAAGACCGCCGATTTCGACTTCGACCTTCCGCCGGACCGCATCGCCGAGCATCCGGCCAAGCCGCGCGACGCCGCCCGTCTGCTGGACGTGGCGGAGCGTCTGCATGACCGCAGCGTGCGCGACCTTCCCGCCCTGCTGGAGCCGGGCGACCTGATGGTCGTCAACGACACCCGCGTGATCCCCGCCCGGCTGGATGGCCGGCGCGGCGAGGTGCGGGTGGAGATCACGCTCCACAAGCGCGAGGGCGAACGGGAATGGGCGACCTTCGCCCGCCCCGGCAAGCGGCTGAAGCCCGGCGACGTGATCGCCATCGCCGAGGACCTCAATGCCGAAGTCGTCGCCAAGGACGGGATGGAGGTCCGCCTGCGCTTCTCCCAGGGCGGAGCGGCGCTGATGGAGGCGCTGCACCGCCATGGCCGGATGCCCCTGCCACCCTACATCCGGCGCGCGGCGGACGAGCAGGACGCGGCGGACTACCAGACCGTCTTCGCCGCGCGCGAGGGTGCCGTGGCCGCCCCCACCGCCGGGCTGCATTTCACGCCGGAGCTTCTGGCCGCGCTCGACGCCCGCGGCGTCCGCCGCGTTCCGGTGACGCTGCATGTCGGGGCCGGCACCTTCCTGCCGGTGAAGGTGGACGATATCGCCGACCACCGCATGCACAGCGAATGGGGCGAGATCTCCGCGGAGACGGCGGAAGCCATCAACGCCACCCGCGCCGCGGGCGGGCGGATCGTGTCGGTCGGCACCACGGCGCTGCGCATCCTGGAGACGGCGGGGCTGGACGACCGCAGCATCCGCCCCTTCAGCGGCGACACCGACATCTTCATCACCCCCGGCTACCGCTTCAAGATCGTGGACCTTCTGGTGACCAACTTCCACCTGCCCCGCTCCACCCTGTTCATGCTGGTCTGCGCCTTTGCGGGCATGGAGCGGATGAAGGCGGCCTACGCGCACGCCATCGCCCAGGACTACCGTTTCTTCAGCTACGGCGACGCGTCGCTGCTCCGGAGGGTGTGATGACCGGGATCGGGTTCGAGCTTCTGAAGACCGACGGGCGCGCCCGGCGCGGGCGGGTTTCCACCGCGCACGGCGTCATCAACACGCCGGCCTTCATGCCCGTCGGCACCGCCGCCACCGTCAAGGCGATGACCACCGACGCGGTGAAATCCACCGGCGCGGAAATCCTGCTGGGCAACACCTACCACCTGATGCTGCGCCCCACGGCGGAGCGGGTCGGGCAGTTGGGCGGCCTGCACCGCTTCATGAACTGGGACAAGCCGATCCTGACGGACAGCGGCGGCTTCCAGGTGATGTCCCTGTCGGACCTGCGCACCATGACCGAGGAAGGGGTGACCTTCAAATCCCACCTCGACGGCAGCAAGCACCACCTGACGCCGGAGCGCTCCATCCAGATCCAGCATCTGCTGGACAGCAACATCACCATGTGCCTGGACGAGTGCACCCCCTTCCCGGCGACGGAGGCCCAGGCGGCTTCGTCCATGCGCCTGTCGATGCGCTGGGCGAAGCGCAGCAAGGACGCCTTCGTGGAGCGGCCCGGCTACGGCCTGTTCGGCATCGTGCAGGGCGGCGTCTATCAGGACCTGCGGGCGGAGAGCGTGGCGGCGCTGTCCGACATCGGCTTCGACGGCTACGCCATCGGCGGGCTGGCGGTCGGCGAGGGCCAGGAGACGATGTTCACCGTGCTCGACTTCACCGAGCCGCTGATGGTCAAGGACCGCCCGCGTTACCTGATGGGCGTGGGTCGCCCCAGCGACCTGATCGGGGCGGTGCGGCGCGGCGTGGACATGTTCGACTGCGTGATGCCCACCCGCTCGGGCCGCACCGGACAGGCTTTCGTGCGGCGCGGCACCATCAACATCCGCAACGCCCGCCACGCCCATGACGAGCGTCCGCTCGACGAGGAGTGCGGTTGCCCCGCTTGCCGGAACCACAGCCGGGCCTATCTGCATCACCTGTTCAAGGCGGGCGAGATGCTGGGGCCGATGCTGCTGACCTGGCACAACCTGCATTACTACCAGGACCTGATGGCCGAGCTTCGGCAGGCCATCGAGGACGGCCGGTTCGAGGAGGTCGCGAGCGCGCTGGAGGCCCGCCTGAACGAAGGCGACGTCCCGGCCACCGAAGACCCGCTGGCCTCCCTGAAGGCGAAGCCGGCCAAGCCGGCGAAGCCCGCGAAGAAGGAATCCGCGGATGTCTGAGAATATTTACGCCGGCCTGACGCAGCTCGGCGGCGCCACCGTCCAGCCGAAGACGCCGGAAGAGGCGATGCTGGAGCGCGTGCCGAACCCGAACCCCGGCGAGAGCTATGTCGTGCGCTTCACCGCGCCGGAATTCACCTCGCTCTGCCCGATCACCGGCCAGCCGGACTTCGCGCATCTGGTCATCGACTATGTGCCGGGCGACTGGCTGGTCGAATCCAAGTCGCTGAAGCTGTTCCTGACCAGCTTCCGCAACCACGGCGCCTTCCACGAGGCCTGCACCGTCGGCATCGGCAAGCGTCTGGTGGAGGAACTGAAGCCGGTGTGGCTGCGCATCGGCGGTTACTGGTACCCGCGCGGCGGCATCCCCATCGACGTGTTCTACGCCACCGGCGAACCGCCGAAGGGCGTGTGGATTCCGCCGCAGGAGGTCCAGCCCTACCGTGGCCGCGGTTGATGCGGGAACAGAACCTTTGAAAATCCCCTCTCCCCCCTGGGGAGAGGGTTAGGCGGTTCAACGCACCACCATGTCCGACCCGGCCACCTCCATCCGTGAAGCCATCCGTGACCGCGCCCTGTCGCTCGGCTTCGACGCGGTGGGCTTCGCGCGGGCGGAGCTGAGCGGGGAGGCCAAGGCGCGGCTGGCCGAGTTCCTGCGCCAGGGCCGGCACGGCGACATGGGCTGGATGGCCGACCGGGCCGACCAGCGCGCCCATCCCCAAGCCTTGTGGCCGGAGGCGCGGACTGTCATCGCGCTCGGCACCAGCTACGCCCCGGCGGAGGACCCGCGCGCCCTGCTGGCCCATCCCGACCGCGGCATCGTGTCGGTCTATGCGAGGAACCGCGACTACCACGACCTCGTCAAGGGCCGTCTGAAGACGTTGGGCCAGTGGATCGCCCACCGCTTCAAGGCGGAGCTGAAGGTCTTCATCGACACCGCCCCGGTGATGGAGAAACCGCTGGCCGGGAAGGCCGGGCTGGGCTGGCAGGGCAAGCACACCAACCTCGTGTCCCGCACACACGGCTCCTGGCTGTTCCTGGGGGAGGTCTACACGACGCTGGAGCTTCCGCCGGACCCGCCGGGGGTGGACCGCTGCGGCCAGTGCCGGCGCTGCCTGGACGCCTGCCCAACCGCCGCCTTTCCCGCCCCCAACCAGTTGGACGCGCGGCGCTGCATCTCCTACCTGACCATCGAGCACAAGGGGCCGATCCCGGAGGATCTGCGCCCGCTGATGGGCAACCGCATCTACGGCTGCGACGACTGTCTGGCCGTCTGCCCCTGGAACAAGTTCGCAAAGCGCTCCCGCGAGGCGGCCTTCCTGCCGCGGGCGGAGCTGACGGCGCCGCGGCTGGCCGATCTGGCGCAGTTGGACGATGCGGGCTTCCGGCAGGTCTTCAGCGGTTCGCCCATCAAGCGGATCGGGCGCGACCGCTTCGTGCGCAACGTTCTGGTGGCGCTGGGCAACAGCGGCGACGCCCGCCACGCGGCGGTGGCCGAACGCCTGCTGAACGACCCGAGCGAGGTGGTGCGCGACGCGGCGGGCTGGGCGCTGGCGCGGCTCAGTGCCCCTTCGAGTTCTTCAGGCTGAACCAGAGCAGACCGCCGGGCAGCGACGACAGGGTGACCGACAGGCCGATCATCAGCGACAGGGCCAGCGCGTCCGTCGCCCCCAGCCCGTAGAGCGCGAAGCCGGCGACGAAGGCCCCCTCGCGCACGCCCCAGCCGTTCAGCGAGATGGGCAGCGCCGCCGCGAAGATCGTCATCGGCACGACGGCCAGCGCGTCCAGGACCCGCACGGGAATATCCAGCGCCTGGGCGTAGGCGATCACCGCGAAGACCGTACAAAAATGCACCGCCGCGCTGTGCAGCAGACCGGCCAGCGCCGCCCGGCTGAGCAGCGCCCCGCGCAGACGGGCCACCTGCGCCTGCACCGCGCGGACCGGCGGGCGCCGCAAGAAGCCCGGCAACGGAATGCGGTCCGCCTGGAGTCCCATCACCATGCCGAGGGCGAGCAGCGCCACGGCCCCCGGCCCGGCCCAGGCGACGGCGGGCGGCGCGGTGGCGACCAGATGCGGCAGGCCGAGGAACAGGAGCGCCACGCAGCCGATCAGCGCCAGCAGCCGGTCCAGCACCAGGGCCAGCAGGACGGCGGCGGACGACGCTCCGCCCCGGTAGGTCAGCCAGCCGCGCACCATGTCGCCGCCCAGCGCCCCCGGCAGAACCTGCCCGAAGAACAGGCCGATGAACATCAACCGCATCGCCAGCCCGTGCGGGACCCGTTCGCCGGCGGCGCGCAGGGCGTCGCGCCAGCGCTCCCCGGCGCAGACCACGGCGAGCAGCTTCGCCGTGAAGCCGGCGGCCAGCCAGAGGGGGTCGGCCCCGGCGACGCGCGCCAGCAACGCCGTCCAGTCCGCCTTGGCCCCCAGCACGCCCAGAACCACCAGCGTGACCGCCAGCTTCGCGAGCAGCATCAGACGTCCGCCCGGTTTACCAGCGGGCAGGGTCGGCGCATCGATGGGCATGGCGCTGGCGTCCGGACGGCTCAAAACCTGCAAAGCTCCTGTGAAATGGCGCCCGGCACTTTACCGGTTCGGCGGAAGAGCGTCCATCGCCGCCAGCACGCCCGCCACATCCATGTCCGCGAAGGCGGGGCGGTGATGGATCACCATGCGCGGCCCGTTGGCGTGGATGGGGACGGAGGCGTCGCAGAAGACCCCCAGCGTCGGGCAGCCGACGGCCGACACCAGATGGGTCGGGCCGGTGTCGTTGCCGACCGCCGCCCAGGCCCGGCGGGCCAGCCCGGCGATTTCCGGCACGCTGGTTTGGCTGGTCAGGTCCACCGCCTGCGGACAAGCGGCGGAAATGGCCTTGGCGAGGTCCGTCTCGATGGCCGTGCCCAGCACCACCGGCGTGATCCCGCGCGCCGCCAGAGCCCGCGCCAGTTCGCCATAACGCTCCACCGGCCAGCGCTTGTCGGGCCGTCCGGGGGAGGAGCCGGGGATCAGCAGCGCGTAGGGCGCCGCGATGCCGAAGCCGCCGGTGTCGGCGTCCAGCCAGGACAGATCCGGCACCGCGTCCGGCACGATGCCGAAGGGCGCCAATTGCCGGGTGTAGCGTTCGATCACCGGCACCTTGCGGCGGCCCGGATAGCGGTCGCGGTGCGAGGCGCCCCAGGCCGTTCCCGACCATTCCGGCCAGGGGCCGGGGGCGAAAAGCCACCAGTAGCGGTCGGTGCGCCGCTGTGCCTGGAGGTCGTAGACCCGGTCGAAACGCCCGGCGCGCAGCAGCCGGCGGATGCGCAGATACGCCCCCGGGGAGCGCTCCCGCGGGTCTTCCAGCACCTCGTCGAACAGGCCGCTGAGGCGGGCGAGCAGGGCCAGGGACGGCAGGGTCAGCAGCGCCAGATGGTCGCCGCCGTGGTGCCGCCGGATGGCCGAAAAGGCGGTCTGGGCCAGGAAAAAGTCGCCGAAGGCCCCCAGCTTGACGACCAGGACACGGCGGCGTTCGGTGCGTCCCGCCGTCATTCGCCCCCCGCCGGGGTGCGGGCGGCCAGCCGGAGCATCAGCCCGGCGGCCAGCATGCCGCCCATCCACCACGCCTGCCAGATGCCGTAGGCCGTGCTCGCCATCGCCAGCGCGGCGGCGAAGAGGGCAAGCGCGAAGGGTTGCAGCCGCCGCTCCATCCGCCCCGTGCCGAACAGCAGAAGCAGCGCCGCGGCCAGAGCCAGCGCGGCGCCCAAGGCGCCAAGCTCCAGCCAGATCTGCAGGAAGGCGTTGTGGGGGTGCAGCGGCAGAAGGCTGTCGGTCAGAGTGCCAAAGCGCGACACCGCCCCCTCCGGCTCCAGAGCGCGGGAGGCGTCGATGCCCTGCCCGAGGATAGGCGTCTCAAGCGCGCGGTCGGCGGCCATGCCCCAGATCTCCACCCGGTGCCGGGCGGACCGGAACAGCCAATCGGCCCCGTCCAGATTCAGCACACGGTCGAACAGCAGCACCAGCGGCAGCACAAAGGTGAAGGCCACCCCCAGAACCGCCGCCAGCACGCCGCGGACCAGCCGCGGCGACCAGACGGCCAGCGCGAAGGCCACTCCGCCCGCGGCAATCCCCAGCATGGCCGACCGGCTGGTCAGCAGCAGGCAGGCCCCGGCGAAGATCAGCGGCAGCGTCACCGCCGCCCCGCGCCGCCCCGCCCGGTCGAGCGCCATCGCCGCCGGCCAGACCAGCAGGCAGAGCAGCACCGCGGTCCGCTTGGGCACGTTGGTTTCGGCGATCCCGACGTCGGCGGGCACATGGTTCCACCAGCGGTGCAGCGGGAAATCCAGTGCGGCTTCCACCGCGAACAGCAGAACCCCCGCGAACACGCCGAGAAGGAACAGCCCGGTCAGCCGACGCGCCTCCACCCCCGGCAGGGAGGACAGCCACGCCCCGCCGGCCAGCGCGCCGAGGCCGATGTAGCCGATCTCCACCACCGTCAGGCCGGCGCGCGGCGACGGGCTCCACAGGATGGACAGGGAGGCCAGCACCAGGAAGGCCAGGACCACCGCCGTGCCGGGCATCGCCCGTTGCAGCCGCCCCAGGGCGCCGCGGCGGGCCAGACCGGCCAGAGCGATCAGCGCGATCAGGATGGCCCAGACCGGCAGCCCGCGCGGCGCCATGGCCGCGAGCGGGCCGAGCGCCGCCGCCGCCGCGCCGGCCAGACCCGCCAGAATCGCGTCGGGAACCCCCCGTGAGGAGTCGCGCTGTGACAAGGGGAAAGCCATGGAATCTCGCGTCCGTGAGGCACGGCGCGGCTTAACAGATGCCCCGTGCGAAAGCAACGGGGACGGGCCGGGGGATTTTTCGGCCCCCCGGCCCGCGGAACCCCGACAGGATTGAAAGCCCCGGAAAGCGGCCCCCGGAAGGCCGCTCAGGCGGTCCGCACCTTGTTCAGGAAGCCCTGCACCTCCGACCGCAGATGCTCGGCCTGCCGGGCCAGCGTCCGGCTGGCGCTCAGCACGGCGTCGGCGGCGCCCCCGGTCTTGCTGGCGGCGTGCGTCACCTCGGCGATGTGGTGCATCACCTCCTGCGTGCCCTCGGCGGCCTGATTGACGTTCTGGGCGATCTCGCGGGTGGCGAGACCCTGCTGCTCCATGGCGCGGGCGATCTCGGTGACCGTGCTGCTGATGGTGCCGACCGCATCGGAGATGGTGCGGATGGCGCCCACCGCCCCGCCCGTCGCCGCCTGCATCTGCGCCACCTGGGTAGAAATCTCCTCGGTCGCCTTGGCGGTCTGGCCGGCGAGGTTCTTCACCTCCGTCGCCACCACGGCGAAGCCCTTGCCGGCTTCCCCGGCGCGGGCGGCTTCGATGGTCGCGTTCAGGGCCAGCAGGTTGGTCTGCTCGGCGATCTCGCCGATCAGGTCCACCACCTGCCCGATGCGCTGCGCCGCCTCGGCCAGCCCTTCGACGATGCCGTTGGTCTCGGTCGCCTTGGCCGCCGCCCCCACCGCCACCTGCGAGCTGCTGTTGAGCTGGCGGGAAATCTCGGCGATCGAGGAGGACAGCTCCTCCGCCGCCGCCGCGACGGTCTGCACGTTGCTGGACGCCTGCTCCGACGCCGCGGCGACGGCGCTGGACTTGGCGGTGGTCAGGGCGGCGTCGGACGACATCTCCTGCGCGTCGCGGCCCAGATTGCCCGCGGATTCGGTCAGCGACAGGACGACGCCGGACACCGCCTGTTCGAAGCCGTTGGCGAACTCGTTCATGGTGCGGCGGCGGTCGGCGTCGATCTGCCGGCGCATCTCCTCCCGCTCGCCCTCCATGCGCTGCATCTCCAGGGCGTTGTCCTTGAAGACGCTCAGCGCGTCGGCCATGGCGCGCAGTTCGTCCTTGCGGTCGCTGCCGGGGATGTCCACCGTCAGGTCGCCTTCGGCCAGCCGGCCCATGGCCTTGGTCATAGAGTGCATCGGGTGGGTGATGGCGCGGTCGATGATCCAGGCCATGATCATGCCCAGGGCCAGCGCGATGGCGGCACCGATGATGATGATCAGCTCCGCCCCGCTGCGCCCGTTCTCGCGGTCGTCGCGCTGGATGGAGACGAGGCGGGCGACCTGCTCGCTGACGTCGCCCGCGGCCTTGGCCATGGACTTCGAGGCGGCGCGCTGGTTGTCGCTGGCCGCGACCAGGGCGGCGAACTCCTTATCGAAGTCCTGGGCGGCTTCGGTGATGGCGGCGATCAGCGCCCGGCCTTCCGCATCGACCAGCACGGCGCTGGCCTGCTTGGCGAGCGACAGGGTCTGCGCCACCGCCGAGGCCACCGTCGTGCGGGCCCCCTCCCCGCCGACCAGGATGAAGTCGCGCTGCCCCAGCATGGCGGACTGCGCGCCCTGGATCAGGCGCATGGCGATGCTGCGCAGCATGACGGCCTCGTTCACCTCGCTCTGGGCGAAGTTCGCGGCCTCCTGGAGCGCGCTGGAGACCATCGACTGGTTCTCCTGCATCTCGTGGGCAAGGTTCTGGATCTGGCGGGCGTTGCGGTCCAGCGCCTGGATGCGCGCGCCGCCCGGGTCCGCCGCGCCGTCCGAGCGGACCTGCTCGAAGGCGGTGCGGTAGGCGTTGACGGCGGTGACGATCCGCTGGGCCAGTTCCTCGTCGTTGGTGCCGACCAGATCCTTCTGGATGGTCTCCGCGTTCGCCAGCAGGGCCGCGATGGCCTCGCCGCCGGCCTGCACCGTGGTGGAGTTGCGGGTGTGCACGAAGTCCGCCTGAAGGCGCCGCGCCTCCAGCACCATCTCGATCAGCCGGTCGGCGCGGTCGGAGGTGTCGCGGCTCTGCCGCACGGCGTGCTCCGCGTCCTTCAGGCTGACCATGTTCTGGTCATAGCGGTCGGACTGCTGCCTGCCGATCCTCTCCGCGATCTCCCGCAGGGCCTGGGCACGGGTCTCCATGCTCTGCGTGCGGGCGCGGGCCTCCTTGTCCTGGGCGACGAAGTTGGCGAAGGCGCCGCGGTAGCCGGCGATGCCCGCCAGGATTTCGTCCACCAGCCGGATGCTGCCGGCGTCCTCCAGCGCGGACCGGGTGCCCTGCGCTTCCTCGCGCAGGCGGTCGAGCATGCCGGGTACATTGTCGGCGGCCTTGGAGTCGCGCTCGGTGACGAAGCGGGCTTCCTCGATCCGCACGGTTTTCAGCCGGGCGTCCAGTTCGGCGGTGTGGGCCGCCAGATCGACACGTCCGGCGTAGGTGCGCAGGCTGTTCCAACCAACGAACGCCACCGCAACCGTCATCAGAAGGACCGCTGCAAAACCGAGCGCAATCCGCGTTCCTATCGTCATGAAATCGGGCTCCCCCGCCTCATCCGGCCTTATGCGCTGGCCGTCGTCATGCTTTCGTCTCTAAGGGATACAACAGAAAGGGTTAATTTCTGGTTTGACGGAAGCGATTGGTAACACCGATTCAGAACCGGTCCGGCATCCACGGCGCCGGGCCCGAGAAAATCAACGCCGCCAAAGCCATAGCATCCTCCCCGCCGCGCAGGAGCCCAACCTGACGGAGAACACCCGGACCTTTGTGCCCGCTGTAGAGGGTGGCGAGGGCCGCGGCAGACAGCGAAAGCACCGCTCCTGCCGCCTTTTCGCTGCCGCCCACCCCCTTCGGCAGGGGGTACACGGCGGCTTTTCCGCCGGACAGGCGCAGCCGGAAACACCCGGAATTGCCCGGAATCAAGGAATCCGAAACATCCAGGGTCAGCTCTCCTACAATTCCCGGTGGGTATCCGCGGGCTTCCAGAGCGCGGCGGACGTCCAGAATGCGCAAAAGCCACTCGTCCCGCGCGTCCGCCCGAGGCCCGCTGTCCGGGGCGAGCAGAATCAGCGGGTCGTCCGGCCCGCCGCGCCAGGAAACGCGGTCCACCTGCGCCCGATAGCCGCCCAGGAAGCCCTGCGCCAGCCGAACCGCCCGCGGGCTGAGCAGGCAGAGGTCGGCCACGGCCAGCCGGCGCTTGGCCGGCGGCGCAACCGCGATGTATCCTTCCGGCCCCGCAGGACCATCCAGGGTATAGACGTCGGACGGAACGCCGTCCGGACAGAGGGCGAAGCTCCACAGTCCTTCGTTGCGCTCCACCAGACCGTTGCCCGACACGAGCAGACTGCGGCGAAGTGCCGCAAGATGGCTGGCGTCCGCGGCGTCGGTGCGGCGGACCCGTCCGTCCCCCGGCGGCGGCCCGGCGGCAAGCGAGGCCGGCGGTGCGCTCCAGTCGAAGGACACCCCGCCCCGCCCGAATCCAAGGCGGGTGTAGAGCGGCAAGGTCGCGGGGTAGAGCACGGACAGCGCGGCGCCCCCGGCCCGCGCCTCCTCCAGAACGCCGCGCATCAGCGCGCTGCCGCAGCCGCGCCCGCGCTCCGCCGGATCGACGGCGACCGCCGCCACCCCGCAGGACGGCACCGGGCGCCCGCCGAACCATTGGTCCATGGGCCAGACGGCGGCGCAGGCGACGACCTGACCGGCGCGGTCCGTCTCCGGCCCGGCGCGCAGGCCGCGCATCACGTCCGGCCCGAACAGCTCCACGGACCGGTCAAAATACTCGCGGGGGATGCCGAAGCCCTGGCGGACCAGGGCCGCGGCGTCCTCCCATTCCTCCGGCAGAAGGGGGCCGAAGCCCCCGGCCACAGCCGTCACGCCTTCGTCCCGTTCAGCGCACGGGCCTGGTCGCGCAGCACATACTTCTGGATCTTGCCGGTCGAGGTCTTCGGCAGGGCGGTGAAGACGACGGTGCGCGGGCATTTGAAGTGGGCCAGATGCTCGCGGCAATAGGCGATCACCTCCGCCTCCGTCAGGGTCTTGCCGTCCTTCAGCGTGACGAAGGCGCAGGGCGTCTCGCCCCACTTCTCGTCCGGGCGGGCGACCACGGCGGCCTCCACGATGTCCGGATGCTTGTAGAGGACCGACTCGACCTCGATGGTCGAGATGTTCTCGCCGCCGGAGATGATGATGTCCTTGGAGCGGTCCTTCAGCTCGATGTAGCCGTCGGGATGCCAGACGCCGAGGTCGCCGGTGTGGAACCAGCCGCCCGAGAAGGCTTCCTGCGTGGCCCGCGGGTTCTTCAGATAGCCCTTCATGACGGTGTTCCCGCGCATGAAGATCTCGCCCATCGTCACGCCGTCCTTGCGGGTCGGCTGGAGCGTGTTGGGGTCGGCGACCATCAGCCCTTCCAGCGTGGCGTAGTTCACGCCCTGCCGCGCCTTCAGCGCCGCGCGCTCTTCCAGCGGCAGCTCGTTCCAGTGCTCGTGCCAGGCGCAGATGGTGACCGGGCCGTAGACCTCGGTCAGGCCGTAGACGTGGGTGACGTCGAAGCCGAGACGCTCGATCTTCTCGATCACCGCGGCGGGCGGGGCGGCGCCGGCGGTCATCATCTTGACGCCGCGCGGAATCTCCCGCTTCTGGTCCTCCGGGGCGTTGACGATCAGGCCCATGATGATGGGGGCGCCGCACATGTGGGTGACGCCCAGATCGGCCAGCGCGTCGTAGATGCCCTTGGCGGTGATGGCGCGGACGCAGACGTTGGTGCCGGCCATGGCGGTGACCGTCCAGGGGAAGCACCAGCCGTTGCAGTGGAACATCGGCAGAGTCCACAGATAGACGGGATGGTGCGGCATCGCCCAGGTCAGCACGTTGCCCATGGCGTTCAGGTAGGCGCCGCGGTGGTGGTAGACGACGCCCTTCGGGTTGCCGGTGGTGCCGCTGGTGTAGTTCAGCGCGATGGCCTGCCACTCGTCGGTCGGCATCGGCCACTCATAGGCCGGGTCGCCGGTCTCCAGGAACTGCTCGTAGGTCTGCTCCCCGATCAGTTCGCCGCCCTTGGCCTGCGGGTCGTCGATGTCGATGACGATGGGGCGGCGCTTCGGCTCCAGCATGTGGACGGCCTTGGAGATCACGCCGGAGAATTCCCGGTCGGTCAGCAGGACCTTCGCCTCGCCATGCTCCAGGATGAAGGCCAGCGCCTCCGCGTCCAGACGGATGTTCAGGGCGTTCAGGACGCCGCCGGTCATCGGCACGCCGAAATGCGCCTCGAAGGATTCCGGCGTGTTGGGGGCCATCACCGCGACCGTGTCGCCCGGCCCGATGCCGCGCTTCGACAGGGCCGAGGCGAGGCGCACGCAACGCTCGTAGGTTTCCGCCCAGGTGCGGCGGACCGGGCCGTGGATCACGGCGATGCGCTGCGGATAGACGGCGGCGGTGCGGCGCAGGAAGGAGAGCGGCGACAGAGGCACCGTGTTGGCGGCGTTCTGGTCGAGGTCGGTCTCGTACGGGTTGTGCCGGGCGTCGGTCACGGGGGCCTCCCTTATGCGTCTCTGTTCAAGAACTCGTTGGGATGAGTCTTGCCAGAGAATCCAGAGGCTTGGAAGAGGGCTGCCCAGGCGATGCGCGGTCTTGCCGCGCTGCGGCATCCTGCCCGGTTGACCGGCTTTCCCGGTCCGCGCTCAGCCCTTGCGGACCGTTTCGACCCGCCCGCCGGTCATGCCGACGAGTTGCGCCGGGGTCAGTCGGAAGACCGCGTTGGGGGTGCCGGCGGCGGCCCAGACGGTCTCCAGAGCCATCAGATCGGCGTCGATCAGGACCAGCGGCGGCACGGCGTGGCCGATGGGCGGAACCCCGCCGATGGCGAAGCCGGTGTTGTCCCGCACGAAGTCCGGATCGGCCCGTTCGATCTTCTCGCCGATCAGGCGGCCCACCGCCTTCTCGTCCACCCGGTTGGCCCCGCTGGCCACCACCAGCACCGGGCGGCCGGTATCTTTCGCGCGGAAGATCAAGGACTTGGCAATCTGCGCCACGGCGCAGCCGACGGCGTTGGCGGCGTCCTCGGACGTGCGGGTGCTGCCCTCGTGCTCCACAACCGCGTGGCCGTGGCCGAAGCGGTCGAGAAGCTCCTGGACCCGCTGGGCGGAGGGGCTGAGGGCGGCCATGGCGCGTTACTTCGCCAGTTCGCGGGAGCGGCGCGCCGCGGCGGCCACGGCGCGGTCGAGCAGCGGCTGAATCCCGTCCCCGGCCATCAGCACGTCCAGCGCCGCCTGGGTGGTGCCGTTGGGGCTGGTCACCGCCTTGCGCAGGTCGGCGGCGTCGGTCGGGGACTGGTGGAGCAACTCGCCCGCCCCTGCAACCGTGGCCCGCGCCAGACGCATGGCAAGTTCGGCGGGCAGTCCGGCGGCCTCGCCGGCCTTCGCCATGGCCTCCACCATCAGGAAAACATAGGCGGGACCGCTGCCCGACACCGCCGTGACGGGGTCGAGAAGCGACTCGTCCTCGACCCAGGCGACGTCACCCACCGCGCGCAGCAGCGAATCGCACAGTGCCTTCTGGGCCTCGGTCACCACCGGGTTGCCGACGGCGACGGTCATGCCGCGCCCGATGGCGGCGGGCGTGTTGGGCATGGAGCGGACGATGGCCGCCCCCTCCCCCAGCGCGGATTTGCCCAACGCCGATTCGCCCAATGCTGATTCGCCCAATGCTGATTCGAAGGAGGCGATGGTCTTGCCGGCGGCCACCGACAGGAACACCGTGCCGGGGCGGACCAGCGCCCGGTAGGCCGGAAGCACCGTGTCCATCACCTGCGGCTTCACGGCCAGAACGACGACATCCGGTGCGAAGCCGGCGGGCAAGGCGTCCGGACCGCTCACCAGGACGACGGCGGGGTTGCCGCGCAGGGACTCCGGCAGGCCCGACGGTTCGACCACGGCGACGCTGGACGCGATGCCGGCCTTCAGCCAGCCGTCGAGCATCGCGCCGCCCATCTTGCCGCAGCCGGCCAGAAGCAATGTGCAACCCTGCGCCCCACTCTGCGTCATGGCGGTCACGCCTCCCCGGCGGTGTCCAGAATGGCGGCGGACACCGCCTCCGCCGCCGACTTGCCGCCCCAGATCACGAACTGGAAGGCGGGGTAGAAGCGCTCGCACTCCGACAGGGCGATCTCCACGAGGTCTTCCAGCTGCTCCACCGTGGCGCCGCGCGAGCCGCGCAGCAGCATGGTCTGGCGGAACATCGGGGTGTGCTCCTCCGCGCAGACGTCAAAATGGCCCAGCCACATGCGCGCGTTCACCTCCGCCAGCAGGTCGTTCACGGAGGAGCGGCGCGCCGCCGGGACCTTCATGTCGAACTGGCAGGAGAACTGCATCGCGCTGACGTCGGACTGCCAGACGAAATAGAGCCGGTAATCGCACCAGCGCCCGCCGATCTCGACGATCAGTTCGTCTTCGCCGGCCCGCTCGAAGGGCCATTCGTTGGCGGTGACGATCTCCTCGACGATGTCCAGGGGGTTGTGCGCGGAAGATTGGGTGTCGACGGCAACAGCCGACATGTCGGCGTCCTCCTGTGAAGGCGCGGTGGACGGAACCGCCCCGGGGCCGGCCCGCCTTCACGGGCGAAGGGGGAGCCCCGAGATGTTGTGGCTTACAGCCGGATGGATACCACCCAGGGCACCGTGCCAAAAGGGTTTGGCCGGCGCAACAGGTTTTCGGCGGTGCATCCGTGAAGGATCGGTGACGGGCGGGACCCCCGGAGGATCAAGCCGGGGATCGGGCCTTGAGATCAGGCCGGCCCGGTGCTGCCGCCACCGGTGGAACCGGGGGCGCCCACCAGGGGCTGCGGCGCACGGTCGGCCAGCAGGATCGCCACCGTGGCCTCCAGCGCGGCGATGCGCTCGGCCATGGCCTCCTGCTCCTCGCGGGCCTTCGCGGCCATGGCGCGGACGGCCTCGTACTCCTCGCGGCTCACCACGTCCATCCGCGACAGAACGCGCTCGAACTGCTGGCGCATCTGCGCCTCAGCTTCCTCGCGCAGGGACGACAGCGCGCCGAGCGCGCCACCCGCGACGCGGGCCAGATCGTCCAGAATCTTATTGTCCACCTGCATCGACTCAAAATCCGCTTCTTGTCTGCCGCATTATGGGACCCGACCCACAGAACTTCAACGGGCTTGGACGCGATGCGTCACGGGAGGCCCCCCTCAGCGCCGCAACCCGTCGATCAGCCCCTTCAGAAGCGCGTCGGGCTTCGGGGTCCCGCCGCCGCCGGGAAGCGGCAGGTCCTTCGGCACCACCCTGTTCAGCAACCCTTCGGCGGCGCGGCGGGCGAAATACTCCTGCACCTCCTGCATCTCGAAGGAGCGGGTCGGCTTGTCCAGCGCGCCGGTCATCCGCACCGTCAGCGGCGGCAGCGGCGGCTCGGACGTCACGGTCAGGCGGACGCGCATGTCGATGGTCCGCGCCGGCAGGTTGACCTGCCCCGCCGCCGTCGCCTCGCCCAGTTCGGAGGTCAGGCGCGTGTCCTCCGTCCGCGCCACGCCATGGTCGATGGCGAAGCTGCCGTCCAGCCGGGCGAAGCGGGTCTCGCCGCCCTGAAGCCCGCCCATCACCGCGCCCAGAAGCTCCTGCGGGCGCTCCAGCTTCGTCAGCCGGTCGCGCAGGGCGCCCAGGTCGAAGCCGCGGAGCAGGCCGTCGCGGGCGCTGATCCGGCCCTGGCCGGACAGCGCCTTCAGCATGGCGTCGCCGCCGGCCCCGCTGGTGGTCAGGTTGGCCTCGGCGTCCAGCACGCCCCCGGCGATCTCCACCGCGCCGCCGCCCAACCCACCGCCCACCGCCTCGGCCAGCTTGGCCTTGGACAGGGTGACGGTGGCCTCCGCGGTCGGCGGCTGGTTGCCCGGCGCGGCGAGCCGCCCGGTGGCGCCGAGTTGGCCGCCCATCAGGCCGCCGTCGAACCGCTCCACCGTCAGCACCCCGTTCATCACGGTGGCGCGCAGGGCCGGATTTTCGATCCGCGTCCCGCCCTTGACCAACGCGGATGAGGTCAGCGCCAAGCGCCCGTCGAACCGGCGCAGCCAGCCGAAATCCGCCGTGGCGGATTCCCCGGGCGCGCCCGGGGACGCCGCCCCCGCCGCCGGAGCGGAGGACGCAGGTGCGGGAGCACCGCCGGCCGGGCGGGAGGCCGCCGCGGGAAGCGCCGCCAGACGGTCCAGCTCCAGGTCGCCGGTCTGGAGATCGGCCTCGACCCGCGGCTTGCTGCCGTTCAGGTCGGCCCCGGCCTTGCCCTTGACCGGCACGCCGGCCAGCACGCCCTGGATGTTGCCCAGCGTGAAGGCTTTCCGCGTCCCCGCCAGTTCCGTGTAGAGGTCCATCGGGCCGTAGGAGCCGGACACCGCGTCGTCGGCGAACAGGCCGGCGAGCCGGACCAGCTCCGGATGCTTGACGCGCAGCTTCAGGTCGGCGGAGGGGTCCTTCTCGACGTTCAGCAGCGTGCCGCCCGCCTCCAGCGAGCCTTCCGCGGCGTCGAGCCCCAGCTCGACCGCCAGACGCTCGGCGTCGCCGGACAGGCGGGCCTGCGCCTTCACGGCGCCCAGCCGCTCCGGCGCGGGCACGCCCTCCGGCCAGGGGACGGCGCGCGACAGCCCCTCCAGGCTGGCCGCCTCGGCGTTCAGCGTCAGATGCGCGCCGCGCAGCGGTTCAAGCCCGGCGATCTGCCCGTCCAGCCGGAGCTTCACCCCGGCGGCGTCCTCCACCTTCGCTTCCTTGATCGACAGGGCGCCGCCCGCCGCGGTGGCGTCCAGCCGCAGCCCCTGGACCAGCGTGTTGCGGACGGTCAATTGCCCGACCGACAGCTCCAGATTGGCGTCCACGCCGGCCAGCAGCCGGGCCGGCGTCATCGGCGGGCGTCCGTTGCGCGCGGGCGCCGGGGTCATGTTGGTGCCCGCCGGGGCGGTTGCCGGAGCGGCGGCGGGCGCCGCCTGGGCCGCCGCGTTGCCGCCCGTCTGGGGGAGATAGGCGTCGAGATTCAGCCGGTCGAGGGCGAGCCGCGCCCCGAAGGCGGGCCGCCCGCGGTCCACATAGGCGACGGCGCCGGTCAGGCGGCTGGCGTCCACCCGCAGGTCCAGCCCGCTCACGTCCAGCCGTCCGGGCCGCCCCTGGACCTGAGCCGCGACCGAGGCGCGGCGCAAACGGTCCGCCGGCACGGCGCGCACGTCCACCCGCAACCATTCCAGCAGGGCGCGCAGGTTGTCGGCGTTGGCCTCCATGCGCAGGGAGAGGTTCGGCTGGCCGTTGGCCGCCGCCAGTTCCCCCGCCGCCACGATGTCGGACCCGCCGGGAAGCAGCGCGCTGAACCGGTCGATGTTCAGTTTGCCGCCGGTCAGGCTGGCCTCCACCCGCCCCTGGCGGACCACGCCGCCGTTGTAGGTGATGCCGTCCACCGCGAGGTCGAGCTTGGCGTCCAGCCCCTCCGGCAGGGCGAACCCGCCCGGCTGGGCCGTGCCGCCGCCCGCGGGGGCGCCCCCGGCGGACGGTGCGCCCGCGGAAGGGGTGGAGGACGGAACGCCCTTGGCCGCCGTCCCGTTGCGCGGGGCCGCCGGCTGGGCACCGCCGTCGGTACCGGAACCGGCGCGGTCCAGCCAGGCGTCGAGGTCGAGCCGGTTGAGCGCCAGCGTCACCTCCGCCCTTGCGGGCGTTCCGGTGCGCAGGGTGGCCGTGCCGGTGGCCCGCGTGTCGCCGAGCTGTCCCTCCAGATTGGTGAAGCTCGCCCCCGCCGGGGACGCCTCGACCGCCGTGCGGATGCCGAAGGGCTGGGCGAGCAGCGCGTTGGTCCCCTTGCCCTCGCTACCAGCGCCGGCGCCACGGACCAGGGCCAGGGCACGCGACAGGTCGCTGCCCTCGGCGCGCAGATCGCCCTGGGCGCGCGAACCGCCGCTGCCCGGCGGGTTGGTGACGATGCCGGCGAAACGCAGCGTGGCGTCGGTGTCGGACATGGACAGCGACGCCCGGACCTGGACGGCGGCGCCGTCGATCAGGCGGCTGACGAACATCTCCCCGCGCAGCGGCACGCCGCGCGCCCGGAAGCTGCCCTGCCCCTGGAACGGCCCGGTGAAGCTGCCGGCGACGATGCGCGCGTCGAGCTGGTCGATCACCTCCGACTGGCCGGTGCGGGCGTCGCGGTAGAGGATGGTGCCGTTCTGCACCGTCACCTGATCGAAGCTGACCGCGGAGGCCAGCCCGTCGCCCGATCCGCCCTGACCGCCGCCCGCCGGACGGCCGGCAGCCGACAGATCCCAGTTGAAGCGCCCGTCGGGCAGCGTCTCGAACAGGAAGGTGGGGTCGATCAGCTTGATGCTCTGCACCTGGATGTGCCCGCCGAGCAGGGGCCCGAGCGCCACCCGGACGTCCAGCTCCTTCAGGCGGGCCATGTCCTCCTCCGACCCGCCGGGCGCGTTGGCCAGCCGGGCGTCGCGCACCGTCAGCGCCGGGGCCGGCAGCAGCGACAGGCCGATATCGCCCTTCAACTCCACCTTGCGGCCCGTGGCGGCGGATACCTTGTCCGCGATCTGGGCCTTGTAGGCGTTCCAATCGACCACGCTGGGCACGAACAGCACCGCCGCCGCCAGCAGGCCGACGAGAATCAGCGCCGCGATCAGGAGTTTCTTCACCGGTTGACCCGCCTTCCCCACCGTTCGGCTGTTGAGTCGCCGTATCTTTGCCACAAGCCGCGCGAACCGCCGGCGCCCGCTCCGGTCTTCCGGGAGGTGCCGCCTTCCGCTAAGCTATCGCCACGAAAGAAAACAAGCAATTTGGGCATTCCAACGGCCAAGTTGCCCGAAGGACGAAATGCCCCGCCGTCCGGAGATGCCCCCATGGCCGATGTCGTCAACCTGAACCGCTTCCGGAAGATGCGCCAGAAGGAGGAGCGTGGGAAGACCGCCGAGGAGAACCGTGTCCGCTTCGGGCGCACCAAGGCCGAGAAGCTGCGCGACCGCCAGGAGGCCGAACGCCGCGACGCCGCGCTGGACGGCAAGAAGGTCGAGGAGTGACGGCCCGGACCATGCCCCGGGGCCACACTTTGGTATCGCTTTTGTGACAATTCGTCATTCGAACAGTTCGTCCATAAGACAATCTGGAACGCTGCGGGCCGCTTTGCTACATTTCCCCTCACGAGAGGCGCAATGGGCACAAGGGGAGGACCATCATCATGGTCGACATGTCGTCTCACCGCGGTGCGTCCCAATTCCATCAGCCGACCCGGCACAAAGAACCGTCCGAATTCCACAAGCCGGCCCCCTATCTTCCGCGAATCCGCAGCGTCGACGTCGACCGTCCCTGGGTGTGGCTGAGCGCCGGCTGGCGCGACATGTGCGCCAGCCCGATGATCAGCGCCACCTACGGCCTGTTGGCGGTCATCTCCAGCTTCGTGCTGGTGGCCGGGCTCGCGATGTACGACATGCAGTATCTGGTGCTGCCGATGGCGGCGGGCTTCATGCTCCTGGGGCCGGTCTTCGCGGTCGGCCTGTACGAGACCAGCCGCCTGCTGGAGCGCGGGGAGACGCCGACCCTGATGAAGGTGGCCGGCGCCTATCACCGCAACGGCGTGCAGATCGCCGGGGTCGGGCTGGCGCTGATGCTGGCGATGCTGGCCTGGATACGGATCGCCTTCCTTCTGTTCGCGCTGTTCTTCGCGACGGAGCCGCCGGCCTTCGACCAGCTCGTCGACCGTATCTTCTTCTCGGCCCAGACGATTCCGTTCCTGCTGACCGGGACCATCGTGGGCGGCGTCATCGCCACGGCGGTCTTCGCCATCAGCGTGGTGTCGATCCCGATGCTGCTGGACCGCGACACCGACACCTTCACCGCCATGGCGACCAGCA
The DNA here is from genome assembly GCF_030849505.1 of Azospirillum isscasi. GTDB lineage: Bacteria > Pseudomonadota > Alphaproteobacteria > Azospirillales > Azospirillaceae > Azospirillum > Azospirillum isscasi. The sequence continues at coordinate 44,425 of NZ_JAUJFI010000020.1, forward strand.
TCGCGGTGCTGCGCGAGAACCTGCGGACCATGGCCGTCTGGGCCTTCCTGATCGTGCTGTTCACGGCGGCGGGGATGGTCACCGGCTTCCTGGGTCTGGCGCTGGCCCTGCCGCTGATCGGCCATGCCTCCTGGCACTGCTACCGCGATCTGGTCGGCGCGGACTGAGCCGTCCGGGCGCAAAATCCCCTCTCCCGCCCCCGGGAGAGGGGATTTCCGCCGTCCATGTCCTCAGGACGGCTTCCTGAAGAAGGCTTCGGCGGCGTTCTTCTGCGCCTCCTTGGCGGCGATGGCGGCGCGGGCGCGGGCGATCTCGGCCTCCAGCCCGGCGATGTAGTCCTTCAGCTCCGCCACCCCCAGCGCGGTCAGGTCCTTCGGCGCCGGCTTGGCCTTGCGCGGTTCCAGATCGTCGATGTCCATGGGCCTCTCCTCCCGCCTTTCGCGCATCCCTGCCCCGCGCCGTCCGCTTCCCGCCCACCGGAAAGCCCGGCGGGGCATGCTTGTCAGCGCCGGTCCGGAATTCTAACTTTGGACGCCGACGGACACAAACGGCCCGGCCAAAACCGGCCCGGCCAAAACCGGACCGGCGGAATCCGCGTCAACGAGGAATGGGGGAGACACCATGGGCATCGCCCTGCCGGACAGCATGACCTGCGTGGAGATTTCGCAACCCGGCGGCCCGGAGGTCCTGCGCACCGTGCGGCGCCCGGTCCCGGTGCCCGGCCCCGGGGAGGTGCTGGTGGCGGTGGAGGCGGCCGGCGTCAACCGCCCGGACATGCTGCAGCGCCAGGGCCGCTACGACCCGCCGCCGGGCGCCTCCGACCTGCCGGGCCTGGAGATCGCCGGGCGCGTCGCCGCCCTGGGCGAGGGGGTGACGGGGTGGGCCGCCGGCGACGCGGTCTGCGCGCTGATCGCCGGTGGCGGCTACGCCCGGTATTGCGTGGTTCCGGCGCCGCAACTCCTGCCCGTCCCGAAGGACTACGGCATGGTCGAGGCCGCCGCCGTTCCGGAGACCTTCTTCACCGTCTGGACCAACGTGTTCGAGCGCGGCGCGCTGAAACCCGGCGAGACGCTGCTGGTCCATGGCGGCTCCAGCGGCATCGGCACCACGGCCATCCAGCTCGCCAAGGCGTTCGGCGCCACGGTGTTCACCACCGCCGGCAGCGCCGAGAAGTGCCGCGCCTGCGAGGAGTTGGGCGCCGACCGCGCCATCGACTACAAGACCGAGGATTTCGCCGCCGTCATCCAGAAGGAGACCGGCGGGCGCGGCGTGGACGTGGTGCTGGACATGGTGGGCGGCGACTACATCGCCCGCGACATCGGCATCATGGCCCCGGACGGACGGCACGTCTCCATCGCCTTCCTCCAGGGGCCGAAGGTCTCCATCAACATGTTCCCGGTGATGACCAAGCGCCTGACCCTCACCGGCTCCACCCTGCGCGCCCGCTCGGTGGAGGAGAAGGGCCGCATCGCCGCCGCGCTGCGGGAGAAGGTCTGGCCGCTGCTCGAAGGCGGCACGGTCAAGCCGGTGATCCACAAGGTCTTCACGCTGGAGCAGGCGGCCGAGGCGCACGCGCTGATGGAGTCCAGCGCGCACATCGGCAAGATCGTCATGACGGTCGGCGGCTGACCGCCACACCACCGCCCCGCCGCGAACGGTTGGATTGCGAAGGGAATTCCGGGGCATCACAGCCTGGAATTCCCTTTCAAGAATTTTTTTCGCTCTATTCTGGTTTGCGAACGGCGGGGTGGGCTTGCTAAAGCGCGCCAAGACGGTTAGCAGAGGATCGGCGTCCGGGATTTCCCGGCCGCCTGCCCGGGCACGCTTACATCGACCGGCTCCGGCCCTATATGGAAGGCGAAGCCCGGGACTATCCGGTAAAGTATGGCCGATCGCGCCACCCGCCAGCGGGTGCGGTCGGGTTGGAGTTGTCAGGAGGGACGATGGCACTGCCCTTGATGCCGAAAGCGACGGCCGTCTGGCTGGTCGAGAACACATCCTTGACCTTCGAGCAGATCGCCGCCTTCTGCGGCCTGCATTCCCTGGAGGTCCAGGCCATCGCCGATGGCGAGGTGGCGGTCGGCATGGTCGGGCTGGACCCGGTGGCCAACGGTCAGTTGACCAAGGCCGAGATCGAACGGTGCGAGCGCAACCAGGATCTGCGCCTGAAGCTGCTGGTCCCCGACCTGCCGCTGCCGGCGGCGCGGTCCAAGGGTCCGCGTTACACCCCGATCACCAAGCGCGGCGACAAGCCCGACGCCATCGCCTGGCTGCTGAAGCACCATCCGGAGCTGTCGGACGCCCAGCTCTGCCGCCTGATCGGCACGACCAAGCCGACCATCGCGGCGGTGCGCGACCGCACCCATTGGAACGCCCCGAACATCAAGCCGCGCAACCCCGTGCTGCTCGGCCTGTGCACCCAGCGCGAGCTGGAAGAGGCGCTGGCCCTGGCCGTCCGCCGCGGCGGCGTCCCGCTCTCCGCGGAGGAGCGCGAGGCCCAGGAGAACGAAGAGGGCTACGGCGACGAGTCGTCCTATTCGGAGCAGGAAGAGGCGCGCTGACGCCGCCTCGCCGGCCCCTCTCCCCCGACGGGAGGGGGGCTTTTCTTTTGTGGGGCCGGAGGTTTCCCCTCCCCCTCCGCCCCACGCTCCCGAACGCCCTCTCCCTGAACGCCTCGCTCTGGACGCAGCGCCGCCCACGCGCTAGATCTCGGGCATGACCACACCCTCCCGTCTCGTCGTCGGCATCAGCGGAGCCTCGGGCGTGATCCTGGGCATCCGGATGCTGTCCGTGCTGCGCCGGATCGGCGTCGAATCGCACCTCGTCGTCAGCCGCTCCGCCGAAGTGACCCTCGCCCATGAAACGGACATGAAGGTGGCGGAGCTGCGGGCTCTGGCCGACGTGTCCTACGCCGCCGCCGACATCGGCGCGGCCATCGCCAGCGGCAGCTTCCGCGCCATGGGCATGATCGTCGCCCCCTGTTCCGTCCGCACGATGAGCGAGATCGCCACGGGCGTGACCTCCACCCTGCTGACCCGCGCCGCCGACGTCACGCTGAAGGAACGGCGCCCGCTGGTGCTGATGGTGCGCGAGACGCCGCTGCATCTCGGGCACCTGCGCACGATGACCCAACTGGCCGAGATGGGCGCGGTGATCGCCCCGCCGGTCCCCGCCTTCTACAGCCGCCCGCAGACCATCGACGATCTGGTCGATCACGCCGTGGGGCGGGCGCTCGACCTGTTCGGGCTGGACGCGGGCATCGTCCGCCGCTGGGGCGAGCCGGCGCCTGCGGAGGTTCTGGAAACATGAACCGGCCTGGGCTATACCGCATCCGCTAAATCCCGACCGAAGAGGGGTATCAGAACGATGCCACACAGCCGCGACCAGGACGTTCCGATTCGTCAGCTTCTCGCCGGGATGAAAGGCTTCCGAGCCCGCTACTACGAGCGCCGCCCCGACAGCATGCGCCAGCTTGTCGAGGAGGGGCAGAAGCCGAAGATCCTGATGATCGGCTGCTCCGACAGCCGCGTCGATCCGGCGCTGCTGACCCAGGCCGAGCCGGGGGAGATGTTCGTTGTCCGCAACGTCGCCAACCTCGTCCCGCCCTATCAGCCGGACGGCAGCTACCACGGCACCTCGGCGGCCATCGAATACGCGGTGCGGGTGCTTCAGGTCAGCCACGTCATCGTCCTTGGCCACGCCCTGTGCGGCGGCATCCAGGGGCTGATCCGCCTGCGCAAGGGCGAGCCGGACCAGAACGACTTCGTGTCGCCCTGGGTGTCCATCGCCAGCGCGGCGCTCGATCCCTACATCCCGCCCGCCCAGGGGGACACCGACGAGGACCGGCGCAAGGCTGAGTTCGAGCGCCTCCAGCAGAAGCCCGACGTGATCGAGCGCGCCGCCGTCCGCACCTCGGTCGACAACCTGATGACCTTCCCCTTCGTCCGCGAACGGGTGGAAGCCGGGACGCTGGAGCTGCACGGCTGGTGGTTCGATCTGGACAACGGCGACCTGTGGGCCATCAACTCCAAAACGAAGATGTTCGAGCCGGTCGATTGAGGGCTTCGGGTGGGCGAAAGCTACCCAGCGGACGGCGCCGAACTGTCTTCATAGGGAAAATTGTGCCCACCCCCGCCGGAACCGGCGGTGCAGGCGGCTCCCTCTCCCGCCCCGGGAGAGGGTTATTTCACCATCCCCTTTCTGGCACGCCTGTTGCTTAACCCATGTCGGCGCGTTCCGGCGGACGCGCTTCGACGGGAACAAGGCGGCCGGACCATGGGCATCACCACGATCTTCAACAATGGCGTTCTCGGGCTGACGGCGCAGAGCCGGGCGCTGGGCACCATTTCGAACAACATCGCGAACGCCTCGACGTCCGGCTTCAAGGCGTCGGAAACCCAGTTCACCGACTTCGTGCTGAGCGACCGCAGCGGCAACACGGAGCCCGGCAACGGCGTCCGCGCGTTCGACCGGCTGGACCACACCGGCGGCACGGTTTCCCAGACCGGCGTCACCACCAACGCGGCCATCGTCGGCAACGGCTTCTTCGTCGTCCAGGACATGGACTTCCAGGCCTCCACGTCCAAGGCCACCGGCCGCTCGAACGACGATGCGGTGTTTCTGACACGGTCCGGCGACTTCTCGCCCGACAAGGACGGTTATCTGGTGAACGGCGCCGGCAAGGCGCTGATGGGCTTCAAGCTCGACCCCGCCAGCGGCAGCGGCTCCTTCGGAAGCACCGACACCCTGACGGCGGTCTCGCTGAGCGGCCTCCAGGACTACCGCGAAGCCACGACACAGGCGTCGCTGAACCTGAACCTGCCGCGCGGCCAGGAACCGGTGACCGGGGAGATCACCACGGCGAACACCACCGGCGTCGTGCTGAACCTGATCGACAAGGACGGCGCCGACGGGGCGATGTCCCTGCGCTTCCTGAAGACCGGGCAGGCGGAGGACGGCACCTCCTCATGGCAGGTCTTCAACGCCGGGGTCGTCGGCGCGGACGGCAAGGCCGTGGGCGACGCCAACGTGAACGATCCCACCACCTGGCAGCCGCTCGGCACGCTGAATTTCGCCCGCAACGGCACGCTGACCGGCGGCACCACGGGCGATCCCATGACCCTGACGCTGAACCCCGGCGGCAACTTCGCCCAGACGACGCTCGATCTCGGCGCCTATGGGAAGATGAACAACTCCATCACCAGCGTCGCCGACCTGCAGTTGGGCATCGTCCAGGGCAACAACGGCATCCGGGCCGGCACCTATCAGGGGGCGGAACTGACCTCGGACGGTTTCGTCGCCGCGAACTTCCAGGGCGGCAAGCAGCGCTACATCTACCGCGTCCCCGACGCGACGGTCGTCAACCCGACGGATCTGGAAAGCGTGTCCGGCACCATGTTCCGGACCACCGCGGAGTCGGGCGCCATCCGCCTGAACTCCTTCGGCAACCTGACCAACGAGACCGGCACCAGCGCGCCGCCGACCGTCGGGGCGAAGCTGAGCACGGCCAGCGTCGAAGGCTCCAACGTGAAGATCGAGGAGCAGTTCACCACGCTGATCCAGGCGCAGCGCACCTATTCCGCCGCGTCCAAGCTGGTGTCCACCGCCGACGAGATGACCCAGACGACGATCACCCTGAAGTCGTAAGGGCCAAGCCGCGCAGCGCGTCGGCGGCCCGCCCGGCCACCTCCGCCCAGTCGCCGACGCGCGTCTGGCGGAACAGCCGGGCGGTCGGGTACCAGGGGCTGTCCTCCCGCCCCAGCAGCCAGCGCCAGTCCGGCGCGAGCGGAAGCACCACCCAGACCGGCACCCCCAGCGCCCCGGCCAGATGGGCCGGTCCGGTGCAGGAGGAGATCACGAGATCCAGGTTGGCCATGATCGCCGCGGTGTCGGCGAAATCGGCGATCTCCGGTCCCAGATCGGTGAAGGACGGCGGCATGTCCACCCGCTCCAGATCCTCCCGCCCCGGCCCCTTCTGAAGCCCGAAGAAGCGCACGCCCGGCACGTCCAGCACGGGCCGCAGCCCGGCCAGCCGGGGGGAGCGCAGCGCGTCGCCGGGAAAGCGCGGGTTGCCCGCCCAGACCAGCCCGACCCGCAGCCCCTCCCCGTCCGCCAGCCGTTCGTTCCAGGCGGCGGCGCGCCGCGGATCGGGGCGCAGGTAGGGCACGGCGGCGGGCACGCGGTCGAGCGTCGTGCCGAAGGCGCGCGGCAGGCTCATCACCGGGCATTCCAGATCGAAGTCCGGAAGCGGATCGCCGCGGGCGATCGTCCGCTCCACCCCCGTCAGGCCGGACAGGACGCCCAGCAAGGGCCGCTGCACCTCCAAAATCACCCGCCCCCCGCGTTCCGCCACCAGCGGGACGTAGCGGACGAATTGCAGGGTGTCGCCCAGCCCCTGTTCGGCGTAGAGCAGGACGGTTCGCCCGGCGATGTCCTCCCCGGTCCAGGTGGGTTGCGCGAAGCGGCGCCAGGGCGGCTCCGCCCGCGCGTCGTGACGGCGCCAGTCGAACTCCGGCCAGCCGCCCTCGTAATCCCCGGCCAGCAGCCGGGCGAAGCCGCGGTTCCAGCGCATCCCGGCGTCGCCGGGGCGGGCCTCCAGCACCCGGTCGAAGTCGGCGAGGGCCTCCACCGGGCGGGCCATGGCGAGCAAGGCGCCGCCGCGCGCCGCCCACAGGGACGGTCCGGCGGTGCCGCGCTCCACCGCAGCGGCGAAGGCGGCCAGAGCCTCCTCGAAACGGCCCTGCCCGGCGAGCAGCGATCCGAGATTCTCCCAGGCGGCCCCGTAACCGGGAGCGAGCGCCAGCGCCGCGCGGTAGGCGGTTTCCGCCTCCTCGTTCCGCTTTTGCGCGGCGCAGGCGGAGCCGAGCAGCATGCGGGCCGCCGGCAATCCCGGCGCCAGCGCGGCGGGACGGGGGGCCGCCCGCTCCGCCGCTTCCGCCCGCCGCTCGGCCAG